>JACETS010000059.1 GCA_013911195.1 Verrucomicrobiales bacterium
AAGCGGATAGACTCATTGATAAGGAACGTGCTAATGAAATTGAAATCGCCTTAAAGAAGATTTCTCCAAAATACAGAGAAATAATCACCCTAAAAATATGGGGAGAATTAACATTTCTTGAGATTTCTAAGACTCTGGACATACCAGCAAATACTGCCGCCTCAAGGTATAGATATGGACTAGAAGCATTAAGGAAAATTCTTAAACCAAATACAGACTGAAGAACGCTATTAACTATATCCAAACCATGGACAAGAAACTTAAAGAAATAGAAAACCTACTAAAAGAGCAAAAACCTTGTGGTTTGGATACTGGTTTTAAACGTGAAATTGAATTAATATTCACAGAACAATTGAGCCAACATGAATCTCTTAACAAGCAAAATAAAATAATTAATTTTCCGCTTCATCAGAGAATTGCCACTGCTGCGGCAATAGTAATCGCTGCAGTAGGAAGCCTCTTTGCCTTTCTTAATGACTTCAACAGGAAAGACATTAATAGCGCTTCAACGCCTATTATAGTACAGCCCGAGAATGGAGAAGCCGATGAATTTATTCCCATTCAAACTGAAAACATTTTCGAAGGAATCGTAGAAGATAACATCTTTATTTCTGAAGACAAAATCCCCTATCAAGGCGTAAGATACCAATTTTCAGATTCGTTTATTTGGAAAAATAAAGATGACGGGGCACTAATCGAAATGAAAGTGCCAAGCCAAAGGCTCTTTTATGTCCCAATAAAAACAGATTAATTAAAATAAATGTTCTTAATAAAAAACATGAACCCTAAAACTGTGAATATGAGAATTATAACTTTAGTAACATCTTACATTTTCTTTAGCTGCTTATTTTTTTCCTCTGCGGAGGAGAATAGTAAACCGGCCTGGCTAGGAATAGTCACCTCAAAAGTCGACCCAATTGTTGCAACTCAACTTGATCTTCCTAAGGGAACTGGTGCCGCCATAAAACTCATTGTTCCAGAAAGCCCTGCGGAAAAAGCGGGACTAAAAAAACACGATATTATTTTCGAAATTAATGGGACCCAAATTAAATCCCCTTCAAATCTTAGTGAACTTATTAGTTCCTATAAAGCTGATGAAAGTGTTGAACTGGCTGTTATTCAAAGAGGTAAAAAGAACACTGTTACTGTAAAATTTGAAGAACGCCCAAATCATCTAAAAAACATCGAAGAAAATGACAACCAACTATTTGGAAACCAAATTGATTTCGGGGATCTAGGAGGAATCAATTTTGATATTCTGCCCTTTGGAAATGGTCAAAATCTTGAAGAACAAATACAGAAAATGCAGGAACAGATGAGGAAAAACCTTCAAGGAATGTTCAATCTTGAGGGCTTTGATAATTTACCAGGTAAAGCACAAATGTTTGGATCAAGCAGTCAAACAATGATGTTTAATGATGACGAAGGAAGTATAGAAATACGCAAAGTTGACGGAAAGACCACTGTTATCACAAAAGATCTCAACGGAAAGGTAACCTTTGAAGGTCCAGCGAATACTGACGAAGAAAAAGATAAGATTCCAGAAAGAGCCAAAACCCAACTGAATAAATTTAAAGGATCTGGCTTAAGCTTTGAGGGCTTCAATTTTGGAAGCCCAGGTATAAAGGTGCCACAACTAAAACCAGGTAAAAAAATTGAACCAATACCTCCTGCAAAGAAGGATGGTAAAAAAATCCAATTATAAGAATTTCTTAATTCTTTTGATAAAGGTCATTTATGTCGGCATTCGCCAAATCAACGTAAAAAGAGGCAAGTTTATCAGATAATTCATTAAGAAGTTTCTCACCTTTCTCTGCAGAGGCCATAGATGGATCCCCTGATCCCGTATCATTAGTGGCTTTCAACCAATCTCTTTGAGCCCAAGCCCAACCATCTCTGATCGCCACAATTCGAGATGGATTAGTAGCTCCATCTCCCGTTGTTTGTAAATCACCTACAAGCTCAGGAGCTATGTGCATCATTAAGCTAGTTTCAACTTCATCAGCATGATCTCCTGGGTTATCAAAAATAGTCTTGGGGTCAATTATTTTGAACCAATCCACTGTTGATAGGAACACAGAACCAAATTTGGCCTGCAGCTCTCTGAGCTGTTGTCGAAAATCATTTCCTCCATGACCATTCAAAATCACCACCTTTTTAATTCCTTGGGTTTCTAGCGAATGAATTATATCCATAAGAATAGCCGCTTGGGTTGAAGGATTAAGATTGATACAAAATGGTATATCTAGCTGCCCAGTATTTACCCCGAAAGGAACACAAGGCAGAACGGCAACTTTTGAACCTTGAGACCAAGCCCTGCTAGCAGATTCAATTGCTATAGACTCTAACTGAATATTATCAGTTGCATAAGGTAAATGATAATTATGAGCTTCAGTTGCTCCCCATGGAAGTACGGCTAAGTCAAAATTCTCAGAACTAATATCTCTCCAATTATTTTCTGCAATAATGTAAGGCCTCTCATTTTTCATAACTAATTGATTAATAAAACAAGCAATGCAAAACGAAAAGTCTTCTTTGCTTTATTTACTATTCTCTATTTTTCCATTTTTAGTGCTTTTATCAAATTTTAAGCTTCCTGAATGAAGGGACACATTAATTGTATTTCCAGACTCAAAATCCCCGTTGAGCAGGCTCATACTTAGAGGATCTAAAAGATGCCTTTGGATGGCCCTCTTCAATGGCCTCGCTCCATAGATCGGGTCGTATCCCTCTGCGGATATGAATTCAATTACTTCAGAACTAATTTTGATCTTCAAACCCTGTTTATCTAACCTTTTATCAATTAGAGATAACTGCAATTCTATTATCTTCGAAATATCTTCTTCATCAAGTCGATCAAAAATAATTTTTTCATCGATACGGTTTATGAACTCAGGGCGAAAATAATTACCTAGAACCTCTTTAACCTTTGCCTCTCTTTGCTCTGGGTTTTGTTCATCTAAAATTTCAGCACTACCTAGATTACTTGTCATTATAAGAACAGTGTTCCTAAAATCAACAGTTCTACCCTGACCATCTGTAATCCTTCCATCATCCAAAACTTGTAGGAGTACATTAAAAATATCGGGATGCGCTTTTTCCACCTCATCAAGAAGAACCACAGAATATGGTTTCCTACGGACAACTTCACTCAATTGCCCCCCCTCTTCATAGCCAACGTAGCCTGGAGGAGCTCCTATAAGCCTCGCTACACTATGCTTTTCCATATACTCACTCATATCTATTCGAGTCATGGCATTTTCATCATCAAATAAGAATTCGGCCAGCGCTTTGCTGAGTTCAGTTTTACCAACTCCAGTAGGCCCTAAAAATAAAAACGAACCAATAGGTTTATTTTCATCACTTAGCCCAGCTCTGCCTCTTCGAACCGCATTAGATACAGCCTCGATTGAACTATATTGCCCAACAACTCTCTCCGAAAGCCTCTCTTCCATTCTAACAAGTTTATCTTTTTCTTCTTCCTGAAGTCGATTGACAGGAATTCCAGTCCATGCAGCTACAACCGAAGCAATATCATCATCTGTAATTTCCTCCTTAAGTAATTTTAAGCCTTGGTTCTGTAATTGATTTAAATCTTTTGCCAACCCGTCCAATTTTGTTTCAGCTTCAGGAAGAATTCCATACTGAATTTCACTTGCCTTGGACAAATCCCCCAACCTTTGAGCCCTATCAAGTTCATTCTTTAGTTCTTCAATCTCAACCTGAAGAGCACTAGATTCATCAATGACTTTCTTCTCATTCATCCACTGCGTCCTTAAAGTCGAAGCTTTCTCTTTAAGATCTGCCATTTCATCTTCAATTACTTTGATCCTCTCTTTACTGTCTTTATCGCTTTCCTTCTCAAGAGCCTGCCTCTCCATCTCTAATTGATTAATTGCCCTCTCAAGTTCATCAATCTCTGTTGGCATTGAGTCCAATTCTATTTTCAATCGCGAAGCAGCTTCATCAACTAGGTCTACAGCCTTATCGGGTAAAAACCGGTTAGTAATATACCTATCTGAAAGCTCCACTGCTGAAATTATAGCGGAGTCTTTTACTCTAACTCCATGATGGACCTCATATTTTTCTTTCAACCCTCTGAGTATTGCAATTGTATCATCGACACTAGGCTCATTGATTCTAACAGGCTGAAACCTTCTCTCCAATGCAGCATCTTTCTCAATATGCTTTCTATACTCATCCAATGTAGTCGCTCCTATAGTTCGCAATTCCCCTCTTGCCAGCTGAGGCTTAAGAAGATTAGAAGCATCAACGGCCCCTTCTGATGCTCCAGCACCTACAATTGTGTGCAATTCATCAATAAATAAAATAACCTCTCCATCTGATTCAGTAACCTCTTTCAAGAATGCCTTTAGCCTTTCCTCGAACTCACCACGATATTTAGCTCCTGCTAACATCCCCCCTAAATCCATTGCTATTAATCTCTTATTTTTTAATGAATCAGGCACATCTCCTGAAACAATTCTCTTTGCAAGCCCCTCAACTATAGCAGTTTTACCTGTACCTGGCTCACCAATAAGAACAGGATTATTTTTAGTTCTTCTCGATAAAACTTGCATGATCCTTCTAATCTCATCATTCCTTCCAATAACTGGGTCAATTTTTCCTTTTGTCGCAAGTTTTGTTAAATCCTGTCCATATTTCTCCAAGGCTTGATATTTCGATTCAGGATCAGGGCTATCGACTTTTTGGGATCCTCTCACCTCTCTTAATCCTTCTAGAAGCTTATCATAATCAACACTGGACTGATTAAGAATTGTCTTAACTAGACCACTCTGGCTACAAAAGGCCAACATTACATGCTCTATACTAAGGTATTCGTCACCCATTTTAGTTTTTTCACTTTCGGCCTCTTTCAAAACATTCGCTAAATCTGAACTAATTGAAGGCATTGCCTCGGAACCAGATACTTTTGGGAGATCATTAATAGACTTACTGACTGAATTTTCTAAATCTTGAACATTCTCACACAGACTCTGAAGAAGTGGTTTTGCTAAACCATCAGATTGATTAATGACTGCACTAAGTAGATGCAAAGGGTGAATTTCGGGAGCTCTCCCTGAAGAAGCAATATCCTGAGAGGACGTTAAGGCCTCCTGCATTTTTAATGTTAATTTATTCAAATTCATAACGTATCAGTTTTATTTCATAACACATAAGTGTTCGCTAACTTATCAAAACCATAGCACCTGAGTGTTCACCAATAAAGAATTAATTTAACTTAAACGCTTATTAAGTTAACTATCAGCATATTACAGAACTTTTTACATATATAAAAACAGCCTTATAATGATAAAAGAGAGTAATTACTACGACTGTAAAGACAAAGTCTTATAAACTAATTAAATCTAGGGTCTGTTGGCATATACTTCCTTGTAGTAATCAATATTTACTAATTTGGATGCAGCTGCATCATCAAGAATCACCTTCACTTTGGGGTGCAATTGTAAGGCACTAGCAGGCACCATTGATGAAATGGGTCCTTCTACAGCCTTTGCTATTATATCTGATTTCCCCTCACCAAAGGCAAAAAGAATGACTGATTTGGTGTCGAGAATCGTTCCAACCCCCATGGTTATACAGTGCCTAGGAACATCATCCTCTGTTTCAAAAAAACGGGCATTATCTTTGATAGTTTCCCCAGTTAGAGTCTTCATTCGAGTTCGAGAGCTCAATGATGAACAAGGTTCATTAAACCCAATATGCCCATCAGAACCAATCCCAAGAATCTGCAAATCAATACCACCAACCTCTAAAATTGATTGCTCATAGCTCTCACATTCGGCTTGTATGTTATTCGCCAAGCCATTCGGAACATGAGTTGATTTCAAATTAATATCCACAGAATCAAAAAGCTGTTCCTGCATAAAGTAGCGATAAGAGCAAGGATGATCACCTGATAGACCGATATATTCATCAAGATTAAAACTTGTGACGTTGGAAAAACTTAAATCATTCTCTTTGTGCAACCTGATTAATTCTTTGTATAACGACACTGGGGTGCTTCCAGTTGCTAACCCTAAAACGCATGCTGGATTATCCTTAACAAGATCAAAAATCAATTGGCCGCCCAACTTCGCACAATCCTTCTCAGAGGGTAAAATGATGACTTCCATGTTAATTAATTAAAAAAACGCTCTATATTGAGTCCAACTTCATTCTTGAATTTATCAATATACTCCATCACGTAAGCTTTCACCTCTATTGCAGGATCATCGATCAATGGAGTTAAATCCATGGCGAATGTCAATTGCTCCGATCTATCCTGTCCACCAGCATGAAAAAAAGTAGCATTGGCATACCTTCTTCCTACCGCAGCACGATCGTATCTTTTTCCTCCAGTAATCTGGCTGTCAAAAATACTAACTAAGGCATTAGCCAAATTCTCCCTGTGACTAACATCAAGCGCCACCTTCTCCTCGTCTGGCATCCAGTCTAAGTCTCGCCAAACTTCACACCCTAGAACCTTCTTTGGCCGTTTCTCATCCGGTAAATCTCGCATGGCCATAATAGCTGCGGATAGAACAGCAATATGCGTATCATGTTTATCTGCAGGATTATGAGTATAAACGATTTCAGGCTGACTCTTCTCCAAGATATTAAAAATATCCATCCTAAGATTAGTTTGGCCATCATTTTCCATAATCAAATCGCTTTCATATCCCAGTTGTAACATTGCCCCATATTTACCCACCATGGCTGCCTGCCTTTGTTCAGTTTGCCTAATCTGAGCCATCTCTTCATCTGTACAATCCGAATAAGGACCAGACCTAGAACTTCCTCGACCATCGGTAGCCGTAACTCCCGTAAACCATTTATCTTTTCTCCTGTATCCATAACAATCTAAAATTCCATGGTAGGCCATAATTTCAAGGTCATCTGAATGTGCCCCAATAGCTAAATGAGAAGTTCTAGTCAGAGCCTCCTCTACTGAAACATCATCTGGAATAAAAATATCTGCAGCGGCAGTGTTGAATAATTCAATCAAGATTTACTTAGGTGTGGGGTTGTTATATTAATCCCAAAATATCCTGACAAAGAAAAATTTACCAGTAAAAGATAGCCAGAACCTTAAACTATTCTTAGTTCTATTCTTTTTGTTTAATGGCTCTAGTATGATTGATCCATTTAATAAACTCTGATCTTTTTCCTTTTTCATCATTACCAAGAGAGTTATTAGCTAATTCTAATACCAAGTCATAGGTGGCTTCAGTTAAATCATGTCTTTCTTCTAAGATCATTCCATACCCTAAAACCGAAGCCGCAAATCGAATGTCGTCACTAGATTTTTCAATTGGCTTAATACCATCAACTAAGACACGCGATAACATTGATTTATTTTTTCCATCAAAAGGATCCTTATAGTCAATACTGACAGAAACAATTTCAGACGTTTTTTCATTGGCAACTTGCTTGGTATTAATTGGAATCACTTCATAGAGAACGGTGACGGTTTGACCTGCAAGCAAAACGTCTTGATCAAGTCGTTCTACGCTTAGGTTAACATCTAAATCTGACTCTCCTATCAATCGATACCCCGACACCTTGTCAGGATTAAACTCAACTGACATTTTAACATTACTCAGAAGGAGTTTTTCATTTGATTTTGGATTATCCTGATCAGCAACACTTACACCAATTCTAAGTAAGCATTTTTCAGACGACCAAGGAGAATAGATGAACTCAGAATCGATAGCAAACGCCTCACCACTACTAGGTTTACTATAATTGTGACCAAAAGCGTTAATCAATTCACCAACATTAATCTTTTTGTTATTTGGCAATGTCCCTGCAAGAATACCTTTTCTAAGTTCCTCATATGATTTTGATCCTATATTGGCAGGAAAAATGGATAATCTATTTTCTAGTCTTGCAGGATTTTTAAACTCATATCCTTCAAAGTTAATCGTGTTTTCTGAAATTAAATCACTCTCGAAGGGTTCAGTATATCGGAATTTTTGACTTAGGTCGACTGGATTGGAATGATTCATACGGCTGACCCATTGACTCTTATTGATATTACCCTGGACATCATTTTCAATCATTGTGACAGACAATAATCCTTCATTTTCTATCGATTCATTTGCAACTTTATTAGGTTCTACATTATTTTGATGTAGCACAAACATCGTTATCACAATTGCTGCTGCCGCTGATACTAAACTAACAATAACTGCTTTATGATTATTACGGCTCTTTTGATTGAGATTCTGGTTCTCTTTAGAGACATTTAAAGATGACCTCGAGTCGAATGATAATAATTTATCTGAAAGATCATCTTCGAAGTGGCTAACAGCAAGCAGTCCCGTTTTCTCATAGATCCGGTTCTTTTGCTCCTCTGTCAGACCGCAATCTGGCTCTAATTCGAAAGCTTTAGAAATAAGAACTGATTCATTTCTAATATCATTAACCAACTCACGATTTTCCTGACTATCAAGCATCTGATCATCAGTTGATGAAAACTCATTCTCATCAAATTCATTTAGCGCATAAGCCGTTAATTTTGGATCCTCTTTATCTGCCATTATTTTAACTCTTTTTTGGAAATTTTTCTTTCATATCCTCTCTTAACTTTTTAAGAGCGCTATGCATAACAAACCCAACGTTACTGGTGGAAATACCGATAGTTTCTGCAATTTCTTTATAACTCAAATTTGCTTGAAATTTTAATCGCATGACTTCCCTTTGCCTTGAAGGCAATTCCTCAATAAGAGAATATAGAATTTTAATTTTTTCGTCTATCTCCTCCCTGCCCTCTAAAAAACTGATCACCTGAAACGGGTTATCATCATTGGAGGTAATATAAGAAATTTCACTTTCCTCTAAATTCGAAGTCCTCCTATTTCTTTTGATGAGATCATAACAATGATTTCTGCAGACAGTAAAAAGCCAGGATTTTACTTTTTTTCTGACTTTTTCAGGATCCTGTTTATAAAGTTTTAAAAAGGTGTCTTGAACAACGTCTCTAGCCTGTTCTAAATCACCAAGGATACTCACCGCATACTTGGTTAGAGGCATCTCAAAGTCAGACATTGCACTTCTTAGAAGAAGTGCAGCTGGATTTATCACCCTAGGACTTTCCGACATTGAATTATTATCTTTTACATCCTTCAAAACGCTTAAACTTAGAATTTATTAGGTTAAACAAAGAAAAAACTCATCGCATAGCTAAATCTTAGTCATATCCGATGAAAATCGAGTGGCATCGGATCTTGGTAACGTATATATATATGGTAAATATTCTGATAAATGCCCAAAAATTCCAATAACTCGAAAGAAAAACACTTAAGTAGAAGAAATCTCATCTCTGGAACTGCAGCAGTCGTGGGATCCGCTTCAATTAATTTACCAAACATTGTCTCTGCCGCTCCTAACAAGAGCCCGTTAAAATTGGGGTTAATAGGTTGCGGAGGAAGAGGCACAGGTGCGGCCAATCAAGCCCTAACTGCCGATCAGGACATCACACTAACAACTGTTGCCGATGTTTCTGAAAGTAACGCAAAAGGATCCATTAATAACCTTAAAAAACGCCATCCGGAAAAAGTTGGTGAACCAACAGTCTTTGTTGGAATTGATGCATACAAGAAAGTAATTGCTGAATCAGATGTAGTCATTTTAACAACCCCTCCGGGATTCAGGCCAATGATGCTTCGGGAAGCCGTTGAAGCAGGCAAACATGTCTTTTGTGAAAAGCCCGTGGCCGTTGATGCTGCTGGGGTGAGATCAGTCATTGAATCCGCAAAGATAGCAAAAGAAAAGCAACTAACATTAGTTTGTGGTTTTTGTTGGAGATATCACTATGCGAGAAGAGCGCTTTTCGAAAAAATTCATGACGGCGCCATCGGAGACGTGACTAATATGTTTGCAACCTATTATACTGGACCGGTAAAACCTATGCCCCCTGCAGATAGGAGACCTGAGGGCACGGCCGATGTCGCATGGCAGGTTCAAAATTGGTATAATTTTGGGTGGTTATCGGGTGATAGTTTAGTTGAACAAGCGGTTCATAGCGTCGATAAAATTGGTTGGGCTACAAACGATATTGATCCTATAAGTGCTGTGGCCACTGGTGGTCGACAAATTAGTGCAGAGGGAGGAAATATTTATGACCATTTTCATATTGCCTATGAATATCCAAACAATGTCATCTGCCATCTTGGATCTCGTCAACAACGAGATTGTTATGGAGAAAACCATGATTACATCAATGGCACTAAAGGAACGGCACTAATAGTAAGAGGAAATTGTGTAATCAGAGGAGATGAAAATTGGAGAGCGGGCGCTGATCTCAATAATGATATGTATCAAACCGAGCATAACGAACTTTTTGAATCAATTCGTAAAGGAGAGGCAAAAAATGATGGCGAATGGATGGCTCATAGTACAATGCTTGCCATACTTGGAAGAATGGCAGCATACACAGGTAAAAAAGTGACATGGGAGGATGCTATGAATTCCAAAGAAGACCTAGCCCCTGATGATTTAGGATGGGACGACAAGTTTGATCCTGGCGGGGTTCCAATGCCCGGAAAAACAAAATTGGTTTAATCAATACCGAAACATTAACCGTTACATCTGTTAAACCTCAATGCTGAGGATCATATCCATTTCATTAGCAACTTTATCTGTCAGCTTCGGAGCGATAGATTTTGCTAAAGAGGTGCAGCCATTGCTTGAAAAGCACTGCTTAAAATGTCACCGCGATGGGTATAAAAAATCTGATTACAAAATTGAAACGCGAGCGGCAGCTCTCGCGGACGAAATGATCGTACCAGGAAAAGCTGATGAAAGCCTATTCATTGAATTAATAGAACTAGATGACGAGGATCCCGATGTCATGCCTCCATCCAAGGAAGTAAGACTCACTAAAGAAGAAAAAAAAATAATCAGAGATTGGGTCAATGAAGGTGCCAAGTGGGATGAAAATATTATTCTTAAAATGCCGGCAGTCGTAGACTTCAAACGTGACATCGACCCAATACTTAAAAAACTACAAAAAGATGAAATAGAAAAATTAAAACAATGGATCAAATCTGGTGCCCCCTGGCCACAAGAGAATGATGGTCTGACAAAGAGAGTACACTCACAGATACTCTCTGCCCAAAAAGTTAAACTTGAATCTCAAATGGCTAATTATTCCTCAAAGATTCCGGCATCGGGAGCTGAATTTCATATGATAGCAGTTCCTAGTGGAACTTTTGAAATGGGCTCAACTAAAAGAGAAAAAGGTCACAAACCAAATGAAAGCCCTGTCAGAAAAATCAGTGTTTCTCCATTTTGGATAGGAAAATATGAGGTCAGTTGGAATGAATATGAAAAATTTATGGTTGATGGAGGAAGAAGAAACAAGGATGGCTCTAAACAGTTTCCCGGACCAAATGACTCTGACATTGATTTAGTTTCTAGACCTACCAAACCTTATGTTGAAATGACATTTGGAATGGGAAAAGAAGATTATCCTGCCATTAGCATGACTCAGCACGCTGCATTACAATATTGTAAATGGCTTAGTGCACAAACTGGCCACTTCTATAGACTCCCAACTGAGGCCGAATGGGAATACGCATGCCGAGCCGGAACTAAAACCGCCTATTCATTTGGTGATAAAGAAACAGATCTTCACAAGTACGGATGGTTTATTGATAACTCCAACTTTAAGTACCAAAAAGTTGGAAAGAAACTACCTAACCCTTGGGGAATTCATGACATGCATGGGAATGTCGCAGAATGGACTTTAGATACATTATCTCTTAAAGGGTATGATCCAAAACAAAACAATGATCCATGGGCTAGAGGCACTGATCTTTACCCTAGAGCTGTTAGGGGTGGTTCATGGAACGATTTTCCGGATGCTTTACGAAGCTCATCCAGATTAGCGTCATCGAAATCTTGGAAAGTACAGGACCCTCAACTTCCCAAAAGCATTTGGTATCACACTGACACCCAATGGTTAGGTTTCAGGATCGTTCGCCCATTTGTGCTGCCATCAGCTGAAGAGATGGAAACAATCTGGAATACAGGCATTGATCATGACACTCTTGAATAGAGGATTCTTCGTTTTGTTGAGCTGCTTTTTTATCGATGGAAATCTCAATGGAAAAGAAAACCACCTACACACATTTTCACATCCATGCATGGGCACAATCTTCAAAGTGTCAGTCTATTCTGAAAAATCCCGTAATAAAGTAGAACATATAGTTCAAAGAAGTTTCAAAATTGCCAATGAAATGGACGATAGATTTTCTGACTATTCGGCAGAAAGTGAAGTTTCAAAATTTAATGAACAAGGGAGCGGTATACCATTTAAAATTAGCAGTGATTTATTAGAACTGCTAAGCATCTCTGAAGGCCTTTATCATAAAACTAGCGCATCATTTGAACCAGCGGCTGGAGCATTGACCCAATTGTGGAGATTATCTAGGAAGACAAAAAGATTACCAGATCAAAAAACTCTAAGCCAAGCAATCAAGGCAAGTAACTTTGCAAGTTTAATAGTTGATAAAAAAAACAAAACACTCACTAAGAAAGACCATTTAACTCGCCTTGATTTTGGAGGCATTGCTAAAGGTTTCACTGCGGATAAAATGTTAAACTATTTGCAAGAGCACGATCTGAAATCATGCAGCATCTCTGCGGGCGGTGATGTTATCGTCGGTGATCCACCTCCTGGAAGACTCTATTGGATAATAAAAATTAATCCCTTTGGTGATTCCAATTCTGAAACAATGAGAGTTAAACTTTCCAATGCAGCTGTATCGACGTCTGGTAATGTGGAGCAGTTTATTCAGATCGATGGTAAAAAATACTCACATATTATTAACCCAAAAAACGGGCTAGGACTAACAACTAACCATGCCGTTGTTGTCATCTCAAACAAAGGCAGCATGTCAGATGCTTTGGCCACCTCTATCAGTATTCTTGGTAAGAGCGGATTGAAAATTTTGAATCATTTTCCTAACACAGAGGCTGCAATCATTGATCTCAATAATAATAAAGTTATAAAAAGCCCAAATTTTAACAATATTTCGAAGTAAATTGTATCTACATCGTGGCAAAAAGGCGTATTATTAAAACATCTTACCAATGTTTCTTAAGACAATAGATAAAATCATC
>JACETS010000006.1 GCA_013911195.1 Verrucomicrobiales bacterium
GAGGAATGCAGAACGAAAGTATTCTTATTCATGAATTCGGCCATGTAATTCAAGGGGCCGGTTTTAACAAAGAACAACAAGAAGAACTCAATGCCGCATTTGCTAAATCCCGTGCAAGAAATATATGGAATGATGGTAGAGCGGCTCAAAGATTTCGGCGTGTTCAGTCTAAAGAACCCACCAGCCTACTTGAGGCTCTTAAAAAATCTTTTCCTGATCAAAGTGTAGAGCTACTCACTAAGTGTCTTGATGGCGGTGACATTCTCGTTAATGGAAAGCCTACGAAGTCTTCTGTCAAAATAACCACTACCGATGATGTTCTTATTGTCTTTGGAGGCCCCAAAAAATGTTATGCTACCAGAAACCATGCAGAATACTGGGCAGAAGGTGTCCAGTGCTGGTATGACACTAATCGAACCATGGATCATGACCATAATCATATAGAAACCAGAGAAGGTCTGATTGGTTATGACCCTGGTCTGGCCAAATTATGTGAAAAGGTCCTCGGCAATAATACCTGGCGTTTTGTTTCCCCTAGAAAGAGAGCAGGGGAGGGTCATTTGAAAGACTTTGATCCAAATAACCTCCCTGAAGTAGTTGATTTGCCTCATATCAGAGAAGCCGCTCTCGATTACTATGATAACTACTGGTCAAGCTTTTGGGAACGCTTGAAGAAAAAGTATTCGGCCGAATAATTACGTACCCTGTGAATTCGTTCGTATCTCTTGAATGGCTAATTTTAACTCTTTGAGTTCCTCTTTTAGCGCTGCAATTTCTTGAGTAACATCCATATTGATTCGGTTATGCATATTTAAATGAGCCTCCTTGCCAAGGGCATCTAAATATCCAGACTCGTCTGTAATATCCTGTATGTTAACGTTGATTAATCGAAGGCCGACCTTTCGAAGCTCTGCTTCAACACCATCTGCAATTCGCTCAATAAGCTGATCCCTATCAGAATTAATTGCCTCAATATCCATCGTCGCAATAACAACACGCATCTGACCAAAAATAACGTCTCTTGCCAAGTCTCTGACCTGAGTGAGTTGGAGGCCCAACAAACGTTCCGCCGCATTCGACATCACCGCTGGATCAGTGGAAATACCAACCGTAAAAGTTGATGGAGTATTGATCCTGATGTTCTGTTTCGTCAGGACTCCTTCTAGAGGAATATCAATTGGAATAGGAGTGAGGTCCAAATATTCAAAGGCTTGGATAACAGGCCACACAAAAGCCGCACCACCGTGTAAACACTTTGAGGATTGGCCCACACCTGTTTTACCATAAATGACAAGAATTCTGTCAGAAGGACATTTTTGATATCTAGAAAAAAAGAAGACCAGCATTCCTAGCCCAACTACAAACATAGTTATCATGAGAATTATCACAAAGGTACCGCCGCCCGCCGCCGATTGGCTCAATAGAGTTGTAGCATTCATAACACTATACTAACACTCCTATACTATCCTATTCCATTATAAAATATGGTTTATTTTATAACGATGCGATAAAGACCTCTCCTTATACCTTGCCGCTTTAATTATCTCCATTTTGATCAAGTATAATTTTTCCCTCTTTATCACTTAGATTAAATTTATAATTGTTTTTACCTCCCTTAAATGAAACGATAGCCCTAACATTATTTATAGGGTGACCATTAGAATCCTTTATGGTTAAGGTAGGAACCTTTAGGTGCCGTTTTGCCCGTTCTTCGTCTATTGTAAATTTTAGAGTATTTTGAAACCAAGAATCTAATTCGGTATTGAATTCAAGACCTGGTTTGTTTTTAAAAATCAATTTCATTGAATTTAAAAAAACTTTTTCTTTATCGGTAACTTCGTCTCTTATAACCATGTTTATTAATTTTAATCCTACTTTATCAAGCTCCTCTTCAACGGAATTTGAAAGTTTCTCTTCAAATTGATTTCTATTAACAATAAATTCAAAATAGTCTATCTGACCTAGGCACGACTGGATTTTCTCAATAATTATCTCTCTTGCTAATGCCTCGATTTGATTATGTTGAAGACCCAACAAATGTTTTGCTGCATTGTCCATAATACCTTTTTCGGTAGAGATACCTAAAGTAAATGTTGATGTCATATTTATCTTAATCCCGTGCTCTGAAAAATTACCCTCAAAAGAAATGTCAATCGGTATGGGGTTCAAATTTAAGAGCTCATAAGATTGAATTAAAGGCCAAATAAAAGCGCATTCTCCATGAATACATTTGGGGTGTTGCTCTTTTGAATTTGAACCATGTACAACCATAATTCTATTTGGAGTAAACGTCTTATACCTAGAAAAAAAGAAAATCACTAGGCAAAGACAGACGATAAGTAATAAGGAAACGATTAGGTACATTATTATCTACTAATTTTTACCCCCTCTATTTGTATAAGACCCAATCCATCAGTTTTTCCTGAAAAGATATTTACTCCCGAGTTTGTAATTTGAATATTTGCTTCTTTGATGGGTTTATCATCACTATCGACTAAATATATTGTCGCCCCATCAAACCTTTCCCCTGCACTCGATTGTAAAAGTTGGGCTATAACTTCCTCTGTCCATGGTTCTGAGTTTTGGACATATGGACCAGGATCATAGACCAAATCCTTAGCTTTTAAATTTATACCTTTTTTACGTGCCTCTTCCCATTGTTTAGCGTCTTGTATTGCTCGATGACTAGCTCTCCTACCAAGGGCATTAAGATAACCAGACTCATCAGTAATATCGATAATATTCACGTTGATTAACCGAAGGCCTACCTTACGAAGCGCTCCTTCAATCCCATCTGAAATTCGATCGATGAGCTGATCTCTGTCTGAGTTAATCACCTCAATATTCATCTTAGCAATAACATCAATCATCTGAGCAAAAATAATGTCTCTTGCTAAATCTCTGACCTGAGTCAGTTGGAGACCCAACAAACGTTCCGCCGCATTTGACATAACTGCTGGATCAGTTGAAATGCCAACTGTAACAGTCGATGGAGTATTAACCCTGATGTTCTCTTTTGAAAGCGCACCCTCAAGAGGAATATCAATTGGGATTGGAGTCAGGTCCAAGTAATCGAAATCTTGAATAAATGGCCAAATAAAAGCACGGCCTCCATGTAAACACTTTGAGGATTGATGTATTCCAATTTGGCCATAAATGACAAGAATCCTATCTGAGGGACATTTTTGATATCTAGAAAAGAAGAAGACCAGCATTCCTAGCCCAAGTACAAGGACACTAATAACGAGAATAAATCCGAAATTTCCACCTCCTGCCGCTTGGCCTATTAATATTATAGAGTCCACTACATATAGACTAACACTTTTTCAGAATTCTATTCCATTATAAAATATCAGTTATTTTATAAGGATGCTAGGGAAGCTTGTCGTTATCCCTAGCCGCTTCAAAATCCACTAATCTTTTAAGAGAATTGGCTATATTCCTTTGCTTTTTGGCAATGTCATTCTTCTCGTTTGGGTCTTTGCTCAAATCAAACAGCTCTTCTCTGCCTTTCCCTACGATCAGTTTCCAGGGCCATTGATGCAAAGCGGCATAGGTTCCGTTGACACCCTTACAGTATAAGATTCTTTTATTTTCGAATTCTTTTTTATTTGTAATTAGAGGCCAAATATCCAAGCCATCCCAATTTAGATCGGGTTTTTCGTCGTATCCTATGAGACCACAAATTGTGGGCATCCAGTCAGTAACATGGGTCAGAGCCTTAACTTTTATTGGGTCTATTTCTCCAGGCCAATAGGCTATGGCGGGAACTCTTATGCCACCCTCATAAAGTTGTGATTTCCACCCTCTCAATGGGGTATTGAGCCCTTTTATTTTTCCCTTGGCTTTGGTGTTTGGGTAACGAGAACTATCATCACCATTAGTTCCTCCATTATCAGAGAAAAAGATGACTAAGGTGTTATCTTTCTGACCAAGTTTGTTAATTGCATCGATAATCTGACCAATGCTGTCATCCATATGTTCCAAGCAGGCAACATACTGCCGGCGTTCAAGCTCAACATTTTTAACTCTATCTAGCCACTTGTCCGGCTCATCAAAAGGCGTGTGAACCGCAGTGTACGGTACATAAAGAAAGAATGGTTTCCCTTTTGATTCTTTGATAAATCGTAATGCATCCTTCGTAAGAAGATCGGTAACGTGGCCTTTTTCTTGAATAAGACGGTCGTTTCTATGCCAGGTTTGACTGTATGGGCCGTGCTTATAAAGGTGATTCCAAGGATTGATTCCCCCTGCCAGAGATCCATAGGATTGGTCGAATCCAAACTTTGTGGGGCCCCATTCGGGTTTCGATCCCAAATGCCATTTGCCAGCGATCGAGGTTTGATAACCGACTTCTTTAAGAGCTTTTGGCAAAGTGATTATATCCCACGGCAAAACTCTTTCATTGCTTGGTTTGGTGTTACCAAAACGTGACCAATACCTGCCCGTCAATAAACCCACCCGAGTGGGTGTGCACATTGGAGCCACATAATGCATATCCAGTTCTGCGCCGCCTTTTTGCAAACGATCAATATTGGGAGTTCTTATAGTAGAGCCATGATATCCCACGTCCGCCCAACCCATATCATCCGCTACCAATATAACGATATTCGGCTTCGCTGGACGGCCAGTTGCAGATCCAACAAATGAAAAAATAACAGCAGATAAGAGGGGAAGGAAAAGTAATAATCTCTTAACCACAATCAGGAAAAAATTACACTCTTTAGTCTACAGAATTTGAAATACAGTAAACCGCTCCTGCAGTTCGAATAAGAAGTTTTCCGTCAACTATTGCAGGGCAAGCCATGCATAACTCATCCAAATCATTAACATGAAGGATTTCGAATTCTTTGCCTGTTTTTATCACATAAGTCTTTCCATTCTCGGCCAAACAAAAAAGCCTGTCTTTATAGGCCCATGGCGAAGTTGTGAAAGAAGCTCCTCGAGGAAATCGGATACGATCGTAAAACTGTTTACCCGTTTTGGAGTCATATGTAGATATCATTCCCTGATCTAAAAGGAGATAATAAATTCCGTTATATACCAAAGGGGTAGTATTATAAGGTCCCCCCTTTGGCTGATACCACTGGATATATTCATTAGAATTATCATCATCCTTGAGACTAATATCACCTTTCGCTCCAGGCCTAATCGCATAAACAGGGCGATGAGGATCAGCAAAATAACCGGAGGTTACATATAATAGATTATCGACAACAAAAGGAGAGGGGATAACCAAGTTCGACATCCTTCCGGTAAGTTCCCATAGTACTTTTCCGTCAAGACCATAGGACAGGATCTTTTTCTTTCCTGGAACTACAATTTCTGTTCTATCCTTTGTGCTCCATATGAATGGGGTTGCCCAGGTACTTTTACCATCACGTAAAACTCTCCATTTTTCAGTGCCCTTTTCAGCATCTAAAGAAGCCATATAAGATTGCTCATTATTATCATAAACATAAATAATCTGATTGCCGTGAATTACTGGTGAGGCCGCAGCACCGTAGTCCCACATCGTTTTTTTGGGTTCTATTGAATGTTTCCACAGTTCTTTTCCATTCAAGTCGTAGCACCACATTCCCAAGTCACCGAATAGAACATATAAGCGCTTACCATCAGTGACTGGAGTTTCGGCCGCGTAGCAGCTTTTGGGATGTCGACCCACGGGTGGTTCACCGGTATGTGCCTCATTTTTCCAAATTATTTTTCCGGTCTTCAGGTCCATGCAATAAACCATCCAATGGTGCGTGCCAGAAGGAACGCCCCGTCGGCCTAGACCTAAATATAACCCCGCCTTAGGTTTTTCGTTTTCCTCCGCCTTATCGTTGATGACACTAGTTATAAATACCTTATCGCCCCATACTACAGGTGAGGACCATCCTGTACCGGGAACCTGAGTTTTCCATTTAACGTTTTCCGTTTTTGACCATTTTATAGGCAGACCTTTATGTTTACCGTCGTTAGGTAAGCCACTAGCGTCAGCACCTCTAAGTCTTGGCCAATTATCGGTATTCTCACCAAATCCGGGAAGAGTTATAAAAACTAAATTAATAATGAAAAATGTAATTATCCGGTTCATCATGAATTAAAATAAAACGCATTGAATGTCTGATGCCAAAGGAATAATCATAAGTTTTAGTCGAATTTCCACAGAGATCATGTTTTTTGATGATATCTAAGAGTCTCGGTAATGGATAAAAATAGTAAAAATGACGAACAATCTGTAAAAGCTCCTGGATGGTCAGCGGCGACAGCGATCGTCGTAGGCAACATGGTTGGAATTGGCGTTTTTACCAGTCTTGGCTATCAACTTACGGATGTTTCCAGTAATTTTTCCATTTTGCTTCTCTGGGTCCTTGGTGGCATTTATGCAATTTGCGGTGCCCTCTGTTACGGTGAGTTAGTGGCTTGTAGGCCAAGGTGTGGAGGTGAGTATCACCTGTTATCTTCTGTGTACCACCCTAGCGCTGGATTTCTTGCTGGATGGATTTCAGTGACTGTTGGCTTTGCGGCACCGGTCGCTGCTGCTTGTGGAATTTTTGGGGAATATTTTGTTCAGTCAATAGGATTGGGAAACTTATCATCCAAAGTACCTGCGGTGATCATGCTAGTCTTTGTAACAGCCGTTCATCTAATGAAGTTAAGGGTAGGGGGTAATTTTCAAATTATCATGACCGTCATGAAATTCGGTTTAATCTTCCTGTTAGCAATTTCAGGGCTATTACTTGGAACCGAGGGTTCTTGGGATTTTACACCAAAGAAAGACGAATGGTCAGTCATCTTAAGCCCAGGTTTTGCTGTTGCCTTGTTTTATGTAAACTATGCCTATGCTGGTTGGAATGCAGCCTCCTACGTTGCAGGAGAAATTAATGAGCCAGCTAAGAATGTTCCCCGTGCTTTATTATTAGGGACAATCTCTGTTCTTATCCTTTATCTCCTAATCAATATTTCGTTTATCGTAAGTACTCCCAAAAGTGAAATGGTCGGCCAAGAAGAGGTCGGTCTCATTGCCGCCCGATATATTTTTGGCGAATCAGGAGGTAACCTGATTGGTGCACTAGTTGCTTTTGGTTTAATTTCTGCCGTCAGTGCCATGACTTGGGCGGGCCCACGAGTAACCCAAATGATTGGTCAGGACTATAAAAAATTAAATTTCTTTGCGAAGACCAACCAAAACAAAATCCCGTACAATTCAGTAATTTTTCAGTCATCAATTGCCATGATGATGTTAATCTTTGTTAATCCCGATCAAATAATTGTTTATCTGGAATTTGTTTTAAATCTATCCCTCTCGGCAGCAGTAGCTGGTGTGATTTGGCTACGTTTTAAGGAACCTGATCTAGAACGTCCTTACCGGTGTTTGGGATATCCAATAACGCCAATTCTTTTTCTCTGCATGGCGATTTACATTATCTGGAGACTAATAGAAACCCGTCCGATTGAATCCTTATGGGGATTGGGAACTGTTGTTCTAGGTATTATATTTTATTTTTTGGTAAGAAAAAATGAATGCGAAGCTGCTTCACTAAAAGGAAAATCTGATTAATCTGATTTAGTAATGACGAATTTATTAAAATATATTCTTATCATTTTCTTTATATCTTCTAATCCACTGCTTTCTCAAGGTGATGCTAATATCCCAAAATTACCTCGTGCTGTAATTATTGCTGAACAGCTTGCAGGGAAACTAGTGAAGTTAGAAAACGATAATCTGGTTCGTTATAAATTGGATCCTGAAAAAGCGATCGATCATTTTCTGTTCTATTATTCTGCAAGCTGGAGTCCAAGCTGTCGTAAATTCACTCCTGAGTTAATAGAATTTTATAAGAAGGCCAAAAAACAAAATTCGAATTTTGAGATTGTCTTTATTAGTCGTGATGACTCAGAAAAAGAAATGTTGGCCTACATAAAAAAAGCGAAGATGCCTTGGCCTGCCATCAAATATGAGGAAATAGATAAATTAGAGTTTTTGAAAAAGGCTGGAGGAAGAGGTGTGCCTTGTATCTCTGTACTTGATAGTCGTGGGCTGATACTAGCTCACAGTTATCGTGGAAAAACGAGTTACATTGGTACCCAAGAGCCCTTAAATGAATTTTCCAAATTGATTGGATTTAGTAGGCAAAAAAATGATGCTGAATCACCGGAGGCAAGCAAAGAGTGAATTCAACAAGGGCTAACCATGATCCAATTAGAGAGTGGGTCATTAAAGACACAAATTCTGAAATTTCACTTAATACAAGTTATCCTAGAATCATTGAAACAATCCTTATCTCAAGAGGCATAATTAATGAGGAGGTCATTGAAGCATTTTTAGAGCCTGCTCTTAAATCACTAGGTGATCCTTTTGCTCTTCCGCAAATGACCACGGCTGTTGATAGGATTCTTGATGCCATTGATAAAAAAGAAAATATAGTCGTTTATGGAGACTACGATGTTGACGGCGTCACTTCATTAACACTGATGAAAAAAGTGCTTGCTGCCTATGATAATGTCGCCATCACCTTCATGCCTCATAGAATTGATGATGGATACGGACTGTCAATTGGTGCTCTTAAACATTGCATTGATAAACATAGTCCTTCTCTCATAGTGGCCGTCGATTGTGGAACAACTTCAATCAAGGAAATAGATTGGCTTAATGAATCAGGTGTCGATTCTGTAATTCTTGACCACCACGAACCGTTATCCGAGGGCTTGCCCAAGGCTAATGCTGTTGTTAATCCTAAAATCTCAGAATCAGAATTTCCCAAAAATTATCAATATCTATGCAGTGTTGGAATCGTTTTTAAGTTAGCTCATGCACTACTCAAATTACGACCCTTGGCGCATTTCGATCTTCGTGACTATCTTGACATAGTGGCATTGGGAACTGTCGCCGACTTGGTTCCGCTGATTGATGAAAATAGAATTTTAGTAAAGAAGGGGTTGAAAATAATGGCCCGAACCAAAAATACAGGCCTCGCCGCATTAACCGAAATATCAAACATCAGACCACCATTCAGTGCTATGGATATCGGTTTTAGGCTAGGGCCTAGAATTAATGCGGCAGGACGAATGGATACCGCAAACAAGGCTTTGGAATTGCTATTATGCGAAGATCCATCAAACGCTAAAGAAATTGCCAATATCCTAGAGGAGAACAATAGAGCTCGGCAGCTAGTTGAAAGCCAAACAACCCTTGAGGCTATCGAGATCTTGGAGGGCGCGGCCAGTGGCGAGTATGATTTTGGAGCTGTTATTGGGAAAAGAGGATGGCACCCTGGTGTAGTAGGAATTGTTGCATCAAGGCTTTCAAAAAAAATTCATCGTCCTGTATTTATTGTTGCCGTAGATGAAAAGGGAAAGGGAAAGGGAAGTGGTCGTAGTATTGAGGGAATATCCCTAGTCGATTTCATTGAGTCTAATCAAGGGGTTCTTGAGGATGGTGGCGGACATGATATGGCGGCTGGAATCACCATAAAAGAAGAGGCATTGAAATTATTAAATGACAATTTACAAACGTTTGTTTCTTCTCAAATAAACAATTCTCTTCTCGTTCCGAAAATCGAGCTGGATTGCAGTTGTGAGCTAAATGAGTTAAATATTGAGTTATTGGATCACTATCAAAAATTAGAACCCTTCGGTTTCGATAATCCCGAACCCGTTCTAGTCTGCAGTAATGTGAAACCGACTTCTGAACCTAGAATTCTGAAAGAAAAGCACCTCCGTATGACACTCCGAAAAGGTAAATATGCTTGTGATGCTATTTACTTTGGCGGAGCAGAATACCCGATTCCTAATCCTCCATGGGATGTTGCTTTTTCTATTCTCAGAAATGACTTTAGGGGAAGGGTTAGCATACAAATGAATGTTAAAGCCATTCGATCCTCAAATAATTCTACCTAAATAATGTCGGTCACCCTCTTAACAGAGCTGAAGGATGTAAAAGGTTTTAGTTCTAAATATTGCACATCGCTAAAGAAAATAGGATACACGAGCGTTGCCGATATTCTTGCTCACTATCCAAGAAGATATGAAAATAGAGATCAATTTGATCAGTTTCCTAGCCTTCCAACTGATAGTGCAAGTTGTTATAAGGGTATTGTATTAAAATGTACTAGACGATTTTTTGGCAGACGGAGATTTTTTGAGGCCACGATCAATGACCCTGATTCAGACAGTCATTCTGAAATCACACTTCGGTGGTTCAATATGCCATTCATTCATAAAATTATATTAGCAGACCAAGAGATAATTTTTTACGGTAAGGTTAAAAAGAGTGGTTCCCGTTTAATTATAGATCATCCAGAATTCGAAATTATTTCCTCTGACGGTTCAGATTCTTCCCACATTCATCTGGCCAGAATCACTCCTATCTACTCTCTCCCCTCAGGCATCAGTCAAAGACCCCTAAGGGCAGCTATTTTCAATTTACTTCAAAATATTGATGATAATGATCTTCAAGAAATTCTACCTAAGAATGAGGATGATCCAATCTCTAGACCGGACGCTATAAGACAAATCCATTTCCCTGATTCTGAGGAATTGATGAGGATCTCAAGACAGTTTTTAGCCCTAGAAGAATTTTTCATATTGCAGCTTAGGGTCGCATACCGCAAATCACTGCACAACAATCTCGAAGGCTCGATTCATCTCGGTACCGGTAAACTTATTGGCCAATTTTTAGAATCATTGCCCTTTGAATTAACCAAAGCTCAATCTCGGTGCGTAGATGAAATTCACAACGACATGTCCCGGCCAAGACCAATGAATCGAATTCTACAAGGGGATGTAGGCTCGGGCAAAACGCTAGTCGCGGTTTGTGCCATCCTGAGGGCCATCGAATCAGAATGTCATGCAGTTCTAATGGCGCCAACTCAAATCCTTGCGGAGCAGCATTACTCGGTTCTTTCAAGATGGCTCTCTTCCTTAGGTATAGATGTTTCTTTATTTACATCAAAAAAGAAAACAGTCACAGAGGCGTCCCTTTTCAAAGACCAAAAGTTTCGTGTCATTGTGGGGACCCATGCCCTGTTGTATCAATCCACAAAAATTGAAAATTTAGGTCTTGTGGTCATAGACGAGCAGCACAAATTTGGAGTTGCTCAGAGGCAGGATCTTATTAATCGCGGCTCTGCACCAGATGTTCTAGTGATGACGGCCACCCCCATACCTAGAACACTGACACTTACTGTCTATGGAGATCTTGATGTTTCGGTTATTGATGAATTGCCGCCTGGCCGAGGAAGTATTAAAACCTACATGAGAGACTCCAAAAAGCATCTCAAGGACGCCATTCAATTTCTAAAGGATCAAATAGAAAATGGGAGGCAGGCCTATATTGTCTATCCTTTGGTTGAGGACTCTGAAAAACTTAATGCTTCCTCAGTTGAGGGTGAATTTGAGAATTGGTGTAAATATTTAGAGCCAAATAAATGTGAATTCATTCACGGTAAAATTAAGCCAGATATTAAAGATGAAATTATGAATCGATTCCGATCTGGCGAAATTGATGCTTTGATAAGCACCACTGTTATAGAGGTTGGTGTGGATGTTCCCAATGCCTCCGTGATGTATATTTTTAATGCAGAAAGATTTGGTTTGGCACAATTACATCAGCTAAGAGGTCGTATCGGAAGAGGGCAGCACACGAGTTACTGCATTCTGATGACCACAAAACCTTCATCTGATGCCAAAGAAAAACTTAAAGTTTTAGAAGATAGCTCCGATGGATTTGTGATTGCAGATGCTGATCTAAAAATTCGTGGACCCGGAGAAATGCTTGGTAAAGCTCAAAGTGGTTTAGATGGTCTCAAGCTTGGGGATTTGATATCGGACACCGATCTGGTCAGAAAAGCACAAGCATTGGCCGCTAATTTGATTAGTGAGGATCCCTTGCTAAAAAACCCAAAAAATCAGAGTTTAAGACTATTAGTCGACAATATAGGGCAAAATAACGATTTAATTGCCTAGGAATTTCGTTTGAGGATTTCTCTTATTTCTTGATATTGATAATCATTATCAGGTTTTTCAATCCAATTTGATGGCCTGTCGTTTAAATATTTGAGAACAAAATTTCGCCATGATAAAAAATTTCATTCTGTTTATCCTTATTGTTTTTAGTTTTTCTTCATGCTCCAAAACCGAAACCACAACGAAGGAAAGCAATCAAAATCCAAACGCTGCTGACCTTAAGCAGGTTGTTCTTAACTACTCTAATATTGTCCATGCTAGTTATGTTGATTCATTGAATCTTGCAAAGATTATGCAAGAAAAGATTAACAAATTCTTGGAATCACCATCACAAAAGGGACTGGATGAAGCGAAACAAAGTTGGGTAAATTCTCGATTCCCATATTTGCAGACTGAGGTTTATAGATTTTACGGCGGTCCAATTGACGATGAGGATGGACCTGAGGGTTTGCTTAATGCCTGGCCTATGGATGAGTCCTACGTTGATTATGTTAAGGGAAGTCCAAAATCTGGAATAATTAATAACGCCGAAGATTATCCTGAGATCACTCAAGACCTTCTGCTTTCACTAAATGAAAAAGAGGGGGAAGAAAACATTAGCTGCGGCTATCACGCTGTTGAATTTCTTCTATGGGGCCAAGATTTTAATTCGGATGGTCCGGGTAATCGTCCCTTTACCGATTACACAACTGCCGCAAACG
This sequence comes from Verrucomicrobiales bacterium, assembly GCA_013911195.1. Lineage (GTDB taxonomy): Bacteria > Verrucomicrobiota > Verrucomicrobiia > Verrucomicrobiales > DEV007 > EC70. Next base: position 12,654 of record JACETS010000006.1, read on the forward strand.
CGGATAGGCGAAAAGAATTTCTGAAAGTCACGGTTAGTCTATTGATTGAAAACCTTCAGAGTCTTGTTACGGCATGGGCTCCTGAGGAAAAAAACTATAGAGATTCTTTCATTAACTCTCAGCCAAAAGAATCTTTTCAAAAAATTCTCCTTGGCATGACCTTACTAGCCGGTTTTGAATTAGCTGGTGAACGTATTCTCGTTGCTTACGAATCAAAGGCTCAAGAGGACGAACATTCTTGTTTCAGTGATACTACCCACAATGATTCTATCTATGATATCGTTGGTATAAAGAATGTATGGACTGGTAAGTATACACGTGCTGATGGATCAATAATAGAGGGTCCTGGAATACGAAATTTTGCTCTTAGCATCGATACTGATCTGACTGAAAAAATAGACAATTCCTTGAGGTTAGCACTGAAAACATCTATGGAAATACCGAGACCATTCGATCAAGCTATATTAGCTGACAAAGGTTCGGACACTAGCAACTCAATAATTTCCCTGGTTGAGGAGTTAGAAAATACAGCCGATAGCTTTGTGATTATGGCTGAAAAGTCAGGGGTTAAAGTTTCGCGAGAACCTGAAGAATAACTCTTTTGAGGCTATTTTTTACATTTTTTTTCCCAATAACATTATCTTTGCACTTTTCCCTGTTCGCCGAACCAGGCGTGGAACTTAGTGGTGGATCGACGACTGTATTTAATGCTGGTCCAAATGCTTTTGGGATGCCTTTGGCAAACATTTCAAGGTTAAATAGGCGGGCTCATGTTGTTGGAAATTCGTTTTTTAACAAGAACTGGGTTTTTTCACCAAGCTCTACCACAGCAAGAGATGGACTTGGGCCTTTATTCCACGCGAGATCATGCTCGAGCTGTCATGTAAAGGATGGACGAGGAGCTCCCACGAATAATTCTTCGACCTCAGTAGGATTACTTTTTCGTTTAGGTGTCCCAGGAAAATCATCTGGAGACCCTGTTCTTGGAGTTCAATTAGCAACGAAAGCTGCTCCAGGTATTGAGCCGGAAGGTACTGTTAATGTTCGTTATGAAGAAAAGGAAGTCGGTTTCGATAATCTCAAAACTGCTTCTCTCAGAAAACCTAAATATGAGCTTATTGCGAATGACCACTATGGCAAGCCTCATGCAGAAATTCAATTTGGCCCTCGTATCGCACAACAGTTAGTCGGCGTTGGGCTACTAGAAGCTGTAACCGATAAAACTATCTTGGCTAACGCAGATCCTAATGATGAAGATGAGGATGGTATTTCCGGTAAACCAAATTTTATCTATAATCCGGAGAGTAAAAAGAGAGAACTAGGAAGATTTGGCTGGAAAGCAAATGAAGCGAATCTGAGAACACAAACGGCTTCCGCTTTTCTCAGAGATATGGGTATCACTTCACCCATTCATCCAATCGAAGATTTTACTAAACCACAAAAAGAAAAAATCAATGTTACTTTAATTGCCAACCCACCTGACATTGATGATTCGAAGTTTGAACGTGTAGTTACTTATTTGAGAACGCTCGCTCCACCAGCTCAGCGAAACGCTAATGATCCATCAGTTAAGAGAGGTGATATTTTATTTAATAAAATAGGCTGTTCCAATTGTCATATACCAACTCTTAGAACGGGTTCCATTACCGCAATTGATGAACTTAAGAACCAGTCCATTAAACCCTATACTGATTTATTATTGCATGATATGGGTGAGGGTTTAGCCGATGGATTAAAGGACTCTTTAGCTTCTGGATCTGAATGGCGAACTCCGCCCCTATGGGGTATTGGTTTAACCAAAACAGTCAACGGAAATACCTTTTTTCTGCATGATGGTAGAGCCAGAAGTATTGAAGAAGCTATTTTATGGCATGGAGGTGAGGGATCAGAATCAAGGAAAAATTATTCTTCACTGAGTTTCGATGAGAAAAACGATCTATTGAATTTTATCAATTCCCTATAGCCCTAGATGAGCATACTTGCAGGGTTTTCGATGCGTTTTTTTAGTTCCGCTAAGTATTCGGCGCCAACAGCACCGTCAATAACTCGGTGGTCACAGCTCATTCCCACTTTCATGATAAGACCTGGCACAATGTTCCCTTCATCACTGACAACTGGTGTATTTTTTATGCTTCCTATGGATAAAATAGCTGCCTGAGGGGGGTTTATAATGGCATCAAAATTGTCGACACCGTAAGCACCTAAATTGGAGACAGTAATTGTCCCTCCAGAAAATTCATCCGGTGATAATTTTTTGCTGCGTGCTCTTTCAGCAAGGTCTTTGACGGCTAAACTTATTTCTAAAAGACTCTTTTTATTGGCTCCAGAAATAACTGGGGTAACCAATCCATCATCAACAGCTATAGCAACAGAGAGGTTTACTGATCCAAATTGAACAATTGAGTCCACGTCGAAACTGGCATTTACCTGAGGCACTGAGGCTGCTGCGTTAGCTACCGCTTTAAGAATAAAATCGTTAACCGTAAATTTATTGTCATGTTCACCCGCTGCTGAATTTGCCTGCTTGCGCAAGTCCATCAATGGTTGTGCATTGATTTCTACATTTAAATAGAAATGCGGGATCTGTGTCTTAGATTCAAGAAGCCTCTGAGCAATAATGCTCCTCATTCCACTAAGTGCAATTCGTTGATCTTCTTCAGTTAACTTTTGTTTTGGTTTTGATGTCGGAGTGCTTGGTGCTGGCTGTGTTGATATACTACCAGCCGTTTCTATATCCTTCTTTACTATTCTACCTCCAGGACCAGATCCTTTTATCTTACTTAAATCAACTCCTTTGGATTTGGCAATTTTTTTGGCAAGAGGTGATGCTTTAATCCTTTTTCCATCGGAATTGTTAGTAGATGGTGATTCGTTTGTTTCACTCTCTATGGGTTCTGGTTCTTCCGCACCATTACTTTCTTTTGACTCAGAATCATCATCAGTCGACGATGCCTGATTACTCGCAGCTGGTTTGTCAGGAACATCTTCACCTTCCTCAATAATAACGGCTAAAGTTTCTCCCACGGGTGATTTGGTTCCCTCATCCATGTAAATGGCTCCAATGGTTCCTTCATCAAAGGCAACCATTTCCATAGTGGCTTTGTCGGTTTCAACTTCCGCCAAAGGGTCACCAACGTCGACCTTGTCTCCAACCTTAACCAACCAACGAATGAGGGTTCCCTCAGTCATTGTGTCACTTAATTGGGGCATTTGTACAAAATCTGGCATCTTATGAAATTCTTAATGAATACTATTAAAGGAATAATTAACCAAGACTTTGTACCATATCAACTATTCGACTGACATTTGGTATTTGTTCTTTTTCGACTGGTGGACTATAAATGGCAGGAGCATCAACAGATGTTACACGCTTTATTGGCGCATCAAGATCATCAAAAGCTTTCTCCTGGATCATAGTGGCTATTTGTGAACTGATTCCGCAAAATGGTTTGCTTTCATCGACTAGTACCACGCGATTGGTTTTGGCCACTGACTTTAGTATCGTCTCTTCATCTAGTGGTCTTATCGAGCGTAAATCGACCACTTCTGCATTAATCCCACTTTCTTCTTCTAATTTTTTGGCGGCTTCAAGAGCGACAATGACACACCTGCCGTGGGCAATCAGGCTAACATCCTTACCTTCTTTCTTGATCTCAGCTGTTCCTATTGGGATGGTTATTTCTTCATCAGGTATGTCTGAAGCTGCTAAAGGATCCCCGTAAAGCAACGTGTTTTCCATCAAATAAACTGGATCATTATCCCTAATTGCCGATTTCATCAATCCATAGGCGTCTAATGCTGTAGAAGGAGTAACAACTTTCAAACCGGGAACATTGGCAAAAATGTTCTCTGTTGTGTGTGAGTGTGTTGCTCCGACGTTAGTTCCCCCATTTGCAGGCCCTCTGATTACAATCGGGCAATTAATCAAACCACCAGACATATATCTTACACATGCTGCATTGTTGATCATTTGGTCAAGCGCCACATAAGCAAAACTATAAAACATCAACTCCATTACCGGTCTAACCCCTAACATGGAGGCACCTATTCCCATACCAATAAAACCTGCTTCTGAAATAGGGGTATCTACGACTCTTTTATCTCCCCATTTATTCCATAAACCTTCAGTCACTTTATAAGCACCGTTGTATTCGGCAACCTCTTCTCCAATAATCACAACCTTTTCATCATTGGCTAGTTCTTCATCCAATGCCCTGTTTAGTGCCTGTCTGTATAGCGTTTGTGCCATAATAATAATTTAAATAATAAGTTAGCTTTTTATTAGTTATGAAAGAAATGTCTACCCGTTTTACCAGATTGCGTTCCTTCATCCACTTCGTAGTAAACGTCTTTAGTGATATCTGAGACTTCAGGAAATGGGCTTTCCTCTGCAAAAGCAACGGACTCTTTTGCTTCAGCCTTCGCTTCATTATCGATTTTCTTATAGAGCTCTTCATCAATGACTCCTTCAGATAGAAGACATTTTTTCCAAACACTTATTGGGTCATAATTTTCTTTATAATGATCTATCTCTTCAGGAGAACGATATTTTTTTGAATTCGCATCGGCAACGGAGTGACCTTGATACCTATACGTGTCAAATTCAAGAATAGTTGGCTTGCTCTCGTTATGTGCTCTGTCTATTGCCTCTTTGGTTTTTGCTCTTACTTCATAAATATCATTTCCTTTAGCAACGTCCCACTCAATACCGTATGCATCGCCCCTTTGAGCCAAACAATTGGTAAATGCTGAAGATCGCTTTTGGCTAGTTCCCATCGAGTAGCCATTGTTTTCAATAATGTAAATAACGGGCAGCTCCATCAATTGAGCCAAGTTGAGAGATTCGTGGAATGAACCCTGATTGACCGCTCCGTCACCCATAAAGCAAAGTGCCGCACCTGTATCGCCATTATATTTTAATCCATATGCCAAACCTAGTCCTAGTGGAGTCTGACCAGCTACGATTCCGTGTCCTCCCCAATAATTTTTATCAGGTGCGAAAAAATGCATAGAGCCTCCTTTTCCTTTAGAACACCCCGTTGCTTTACCGAATAATTCGGCCATACACTCATTCATACTCATTCCAACGGCTAATGCATGTCCATGATCCCGGTATGCTGTTATAAGATGATCATTGTTTCCACAAAGTGAAGCTGTTCCAACTGCTATAGATTCTTGTCCTATATAGAGATGAAGAAAGCCTCCCATTTTCCCTGCGTTGTAGTATTTTAATGAAGCTTCCTCAAAGCGTCTAATACGTACCATCTTTCTGAGGAGCTCAACTTTCTCTTCTTCGGTTAAGCTTTCATTTGCCGCGTGGTCCTTAAATTTATATGAATCAACTTTATCAAGCATCGCTAATTTTATTTTAAACTTCTTGGGATTGAATACGAGTTATCTTAACTGTCTCATGTTTGGGGATTAAGGCAAAGTAAAAGGCGGACGCAAATACTATATTACTTAGCAAAGACTTTAAACCAAAGAGCCATGCTGGAGGATATCCAGGAAGCCCTGTTGTATTTGCCATCACCCAACCACTTATATTTTTTAAATACCCTGGGTCAAAGAAAAATGATACTGTATTTGCTGAAATATAAAAAATGATACTGCTGAAGAATGTGGACACTAACAAAACAATAATATTTTTTTTGTTTCTTAGTGAATGGCCCAAATAATAAAGTAATGCGAAAACAAAAAACAGAAATACGGAGTAAACATTTATGATTGGAAATCCATATTTTAAATTCAGAACAATGTCGCTTATCAAAAATGTTCCGAAGGTGAGTATTGCTGCCATTCGTAAAGGCAACAGCATGGCTCCACAAAGAGCTAATGCTGCCAATGGGGAAATATTAGCCAAGGCTTCAGCTATCGCAGTCTCAGAGAACGCCGGTATAAGGCGCACTGAAACAAAGCAAACAAGGAGTATGATGACGTAGTAATATTTGCGATCCATTTTAGTAGCTTCAAAAGTATCCTATTTTTTCATTGCTGCTACAGTGGTTTGAATATTTCTGCATAGAATTTTAATTATGGGTTTATGTTTCGTTTTAATATAAATGTTGTAAAGTTATTAATGTGTTGTAAGTTGTTTATTATAAACGATATACGGAATATTTTTGTTGTTTTTAAAGTGTTCCACGTGGAACAACATGGCAATTTTTCAAATCCTATACCGAAGTGAGTAATTACATTTTCCAAAAAAAATATGATGTCATAGTTATTGGCGCCGGTCATGCAGGCGTTGAAGCAGCGTTGGCAGCGGCAAGATTGAATTGTAAGGTAGCCGCATTAACTCAAAATTTGGACACCGTTGGGCAAATGTCATGTAATCCCGCAATCGGAGGTTTAGGAAAAGGACATATGGTTCGTGAAATCGATGCATTAGGTGGTGCCATGGGATTAAATACTGACGCGACTGGTATCCAATTTAGGATGTTAAATGCTTCAAAAGGACCCAGTGTCAGAGCTCCAAGAGCCCAGTGCGATAAAAAAGCTTATCAATATAGAATGAAATATATATTGGAAAATGAGAATAATTTGGATTTGCATCAAGGAAACGTAGCCAAGATTCTTGTGAAAAATGATGAGGTTTGTGGAATTCTCACGAACCTTGGAATCGAATATCAAACAAAAAGTGTGATTGTAAGCTCGGGAACTTTTATGCGTGGTTTAATGCATGTGGGTAAGCAGAATCAGGCTGGTGGAAGGATGGGTGACGGAATTTCAACTCTATCTGATTGTTTAAAAGAGTTGGGATTTGAAATACATCGTTTTAAAACCGGGACACCTTGTAGGTTAAATGGGCGATCTATAGATCTGGACAAATGCGAAAAGCAAATCGGTGACTCTCCCCCTCCTCTTTTTAGTTTTATGTCTGAAACCATTAGTGATCATTCTGAAAATGGTCAGAATACATTTACCTTAAATAATTGGTATGATCCATCGTTCCACGTGGAACAATTGCCATGTTGGATTACTTATACCAACCAGAAAACACATGATGTTATTAATGAAAATTTAGACCAATCACCAATGTATAGTGGTATTATAGAGGGTGTTGGTCCAAGATACTGTCCATCAATAGAGGATAAAGTAGTTCGTTTTGCTGAAAGAGAGAGACATCAAGTTTTTTTGGAACCGGAAGGAAGGCATACGAACGAATATTACGTGAATGGTGTTTCCACCTCCTTACCTTTTTCCGTACAATATGATTTTATTAGATCTATTCGTGGACTAGAAAATGCTGAGATAATTCGACCAGGATATGCCGTTGAATATGATTTCTGTACACCAACCCAACTCTATCCAACTTTAGAAACAAAAAAGGTAGGGGGGTTGTTTTTTGCTGGGCAAATAAATGGCACCTCCGGATATGAAGAAGCTGGGGGACAAGGCTTATTAGCTGGTATAAATGCAGCCTTGAAATGTAGAGAGGAGGATCCTTTTGTATTATCAAGAGCGGATTCATATTTAGGAGTAATGATTGATGATCTTGTTACTAAGGGTGTAACGGAACCATACAGGATGTTCACCAGTCGAGCTGAATATAGATTGTTACTCAGACAAGATAACGCTGATCTTAGATTAACTGAGTTGGGTAGTGAGGTTGGATTAATTCAAAAGGACCGTTTAATAAAAGCATCGAAGAAAAAGAAAGCTTTCGAAGAGGCGTTAACATTTGGGAGAAAAACAAATCTTGAGGGTATTAGGATTAATGAATGGTTTAGGAAACCAGGAAATGGTGTATCAAAACTACCTGATGATTTTTATAGATTATTTGATTCTGAAATATGGGAGCTCATAGAAATAGAGTTTCAGAACGAGGGTTATATCGCTAGGCAAGAATTAATGATTAATAGAACTCAGGCCATGGAAGATTTAAAACTTCCAAAGGATATTGATTACAATGATATTGGAAGTCTTAAAAAAGAAGCAAAGGTACGATTAAATGAAATTAAACCCAACACTTTGGGTCAAGCTTCTAGAATTAGCGGCATAACTCCGGCTGATATATCTGTAATTTCGATATGGATTAAAAAAAATAATATAAGTTGTTGATTATAAACGAATTATAATTTTTCTATTGTAGTTTTAATGGTCTTTAAAAGGACAGAAGAACTTAATCTAACTCGACTGTTTTCTGTAAAATGTGACCAAAGGACAGTACCTTGAGAATTTACTAACACTTTTCCAATTCTTGTTATGTTAGATCCGTCGAAGGGATTTCCTTTAACGTGAACCATTCCAATCTTATCACTAAATAAACCTGAAGGATCAGAAATAAATTGGAACATTGATTTTGTTTTCTCTTTAGCTTTAACCATATCCTCTAAGGGTCCTATACAAATTGGGAAAACTTGAACTTTTAATTCTTCAAAGTCCTCACGTTTACTTTCGAGCTTCACGAGCTCAGCAATGCAATATGGTCACCAATGACCACGATAAAAGACAAACAGTGTAAAAGGTTTGTTCTTAATTAAACTAGAAACAAGAATCTCATTTCCTAAATCAGTGAGGAGTTTATTTTCTCCTAAATCCGATTTTGAAATTAATAAATCGGCTTTATTAAAAGTTTCGTATGAAGTTAAAATCTGACTCCACCAAATAATCCCTACGACAAACACCCAGGAGATTAAGTTAATTAGAAAAATTGATTTTTTAAAAACCTTGGTTCTTAGCAATAAACGAAAAAGAACGATAAGACAGGCGCTGATTATAATTATAGCCCAAATTGGTCTGAACTCATAAATTTCATATTGTGTGGCTAATACAAAATGGATCAACACACAAAATGGAATTAAAAGAAAAGCAACAATTGAACGAGCTAAATTCATAAGAAGTATTACTTAAGTAAAGTAATTAACACTCTTATAAGAAAGAAAGAAAGAACCGGCATTATATCTTCTTAGTCTTCTTAGTGTGAATATGTATCAATATCAATGTTTCCACGGCTTAAAAATAGATGTTCCACACTACCGAAAGCCTATGAATAATAGGTTTGGAGATGTAAATAAACGTAAAAATTTGATGAAAACAAACTGTGTTCAAAATATGTAGACAACAAAGGAACAAATATTAACAAGTTACAACTAAGGTAATAATAAAATTATTTACGACTATTAACAAATTATTCACAACCATAATTGATTATCAATAGCAGCATACGCTGCCTTCCCCTCAGACTCTTTTTTGCTTCTGCCAGTACCCTCACCAAGAACTAAATCATTCCAGAAAACTTCGGTTACAAAAACACGTTCATGGTCAGGGCCAGATTCACTAATCACTCGGTATTGAGGAGCTTCTTTTGAAATAGCCTGTAAAATTTCTTGTAACTCTCCCTTTGGGTTTTTTTCTATCGGATCAGAAACAACTCGATTCATTTTGTTCTGACAGCAAAAAACAATAAAAGACTTTGCATGTTCGTAATCAGAATCCAAATAGATTGCACCTATTAAAGCTTCGAACGCATCAGCGAGAATACCAGTTCTTTCACGACCTCCAGATTTTTCCTCTCCTTTTCCAAGTAGAATATAATTTCCGAGATTAATATTTAGAGCGTATTCCTCTAAAGCAGAAGTAGAAACTAACCGTGATCGCAGCTTAGTAAGAAGACCTTCTGAAAAATCAGGGAATCTCTCGAAAAGATCATACGTTAATACAAGCTGAAGAACAGCATCACCAAGAAATTCCAAGCGTTGATTATCAGGTGTCTCAGATGCATTCTCATACGCTAGGCTGGGATGAGTTAAAGCTTCAACAAGTAAAACTTCATTGCGAAAAATATATCCAATATCCTGCTGTAATTTGTCCATTTCTAATAGAAATATAAAATTTCCTAAGGTCTACTGAAATGGGGTGACCGACGGGACTCGAACCCGCGACAACCGGAACCACAAACCGGGGCTCTACCAACTGAGCTACGGTCACCATTTAATATTTTCAGTAGATTATCTCTCGCAGGTGAGAAGACAAAAATTCGATCTACTCACCTGCAAGAGGTAGATGAGAAAATACCAAATCATTGTCTCTAGTCAATCAGGGTCTTTAGTTCGGTAATGAATTATTCAATTAAGACCCGAATTCTCATGAATCTTAATGCACTATCAGATAAATTTTCCTTCATTCGTGCAGAAATACCAATGAGATTTTCATTAATTGGCCTCTCAGAAATAATTAAGTCATTATTATTAGCCTGTACCCAAGTTTCTAAGTTTTGACTATATTCAATAACATAATTAAGTCCCGCTACATTCGATCTTTTTTGATATTCTAAATTCATATATTCATTACCGTTTAAGACCAAAATTTGGGCATAAGGGGCCGAATTAGTGTGATTATCATCAGATAAATCGAACCCAAAAGCATAAGTTAATAAATTATTATATAAATCACCGTCTTTTATATTCATGGGGTTACTTTCACCTCTGGAAGTCATCCAACTTGAAAAACCTTCATTAATATTTTCTCCCCTACCTGGTGTTCCTCCAACAATAGAACTAGGTGACCACAATGAACCGTCACTTGAGTTCGTTAGATTAGAGCTAAGGAAAGTTAACGAATAACCCTCTCCGTCAGGTAGTGTTGGCCAAGCACCACTATCATTATATTCAAAATTCAAAACAATATTTCCAGAGCCATCCAATAGAATAATTTCCTCTCCATTATTATTTAGTTTTCCACCTGGCCAAACACCAATGATCTTGGATTCAATTTCATTTCCGTATCTTTCAATAAATGCCGCCCTGTTAGAAACCACTACCGCGTATTCTCCTGATTCTATAGAGACATCAGAAAATGTAAACTCATCAAACGGTTCTCCTTGACTAAATGAATAACCATTAAGATCAATCGTTTGATTTCCACGGTTATGTAATTCAATGAATTCATAATTTGATCCTTCTGGAGGATTATACATTATTTCTGATATAACTATGTCATCACTAATAGGCGATATGCCTTCTGGAGATGATAATAGAAGATAATCAAACGCCACCCTTAGGGCCGTAGCTTCCTCAGTACTTGCAAACACTCCTCCATCGATAGCAACCCAGTTATTATTGATGCTTAAAGAATGAGCCTGATTCCATATTCCTGATTCAACTGAATATTCGAAAAAGAGCTGATTGGCTGATCGCCTCATTCTAATAACGACATCATCAGAATCGGAAAAAGGAGTCGCATGTACGGTACCGGCGCTTCCTGATGAAGTAACTTTTACAACGGCAAGCTCTTTGCCATCCTTGTATCCAAAAGCGTATCTGGAGCGACTGTCCTCTTCTTCAAGTTCTATTATTAACCCTGCCATAAATTCACCGAATTGAATATTTAATAGCTCGAGATCAGTTTGAAGAATCCAGTCTTTTTCTCTAGGCAATTCGCGACGTATCCAAGGATGAGTGGTACCATCAAGATTTCCTCCTTCTGTAACTGGCTGGGCGGTAATGCTTAGTTCAGCTGCAAAAAGATAATCTGAACTTCTTGCTGCCCGATTGTGTAAATCAACGGCCAAAACGTTTTTTCCATTAATTAATTTTCCAGTTCCATCGAAGATACCAACTGGTCTAGATTGTTTTTCATCTCTGGCTGAAGTATTGCTACTTGCACCAGTTCCATGCTCGATGGTTCCACTAGGCAATCGAACACGATCTATTTCTATACCGTTAAGCCAAAATCTTGCCCCATCATCAATGACTGCCCGAATATCAAGTTCGGAACCAACAGGATCATCAGAAAAATCAAATTCTGTTCTGAAATAATAACTTACTAAATTGTTAGCAGAATCATTTCTTAGTGGGGTGTTTATACCGGGTTCGGGAATGGTTCCAGAGTCCTTGCCGAACATACCCTTACCAATTTTCCAATTTGAGTCATCAAAAGAGGTTTGGGCAAAATCCGCCATATAATCAATGTTGTCGTCACTATATTTCCAAGTTTGATCCAGAGAAATATAATCTTTTGTGGATGCCACACCTGGAGGAAGGCCCAGAGGATAGGTCTTATCATCGGGCATTTGGATTATTAGTTTTCCATCGGATTCACCTAAAGACCAATACGACCCAGGAGAATAATTATCTTTGGATTCTATGTTATGTTCATCTAACCAAGGATCGAGATAAGGGACACTAAATGATGAGAAACCGTCTGGAGCGAAGACTGTGACATCAGTTGAATAATTGGATTTTTGTCCATTTGCATCACTGACTTCTAAAGAGACGGTGTAAAGTCCGGGAGAACTAAAGCTGGCAACAGCAATCCCTTTTTCAGATGTAATAATGGAGTTTTCGGTCGAAGTGTTCCAATTAAAACTTAACTCACTGCCTTCAGGATCGTAAGAATTTGAAGCATTTAAAGTTAGCGTTTCGGCAAGTGCAACATTACCAGATCCTGGTTCTATGTTTACGGATATATAGGGTGCCGCATTATTCGTTTTATTAACTTCAATAGACCCCGTTTCTTCTCCTTCTGCTGGTATACCATCGTCGTCTAAGGCCGCAAAGCTCAATTTATTGCTACCATTCTGAAGATTGATTCCTTCTATCTTCCAATTGGTTTCATCGATCCAACTAAATGTAGCTTCAGGATGATTTTCGATACTTACTTCCCAGACCCTGTATCCTGCTTCGCCCGTGACTGTGATGGTATCATCTGTAGTACTAGAAATGTTATCTACTTTGAATGCTCTGTTTTGGCCATTAGATAATTCACTTCTTATTCGATTAAGTCGACCTCTATCCCAACTTATGTATTTAGCTTGATTGGGATTATAAGTACTTGAAACATCCTGTTCACAATCAAACCAAGCTCCAACCCTTGGTCCATTTGCTTGATACTTATCGATGATTTCCGTCAAATAGTACCTAAATATCCTTCTGTTATAGGGTTTTCTGAGCCAGGCGGAGAATTCGGAACCTCCGCTAGAAATCATTTCAGAGGGATTTTGGTAGGCAAGATCAGAATCGTGGAAGAAAAAATGAAACCTACCATCGTCTGGGCCTCGATAAAAGAAGGCATTTTTTGGTCTACGGAGTAAAAAAGTATCCCAGTCTCCTATGTATCCTCTAACAGCGGCCATCATGCATATTTTCTGGGCATCGATCAAACGATTGATTTCATCTTCAGTATAACTATTACTGTTTTTTACAGTTTTCAGTAAGTTGATAAGAGCTGTATAATCATATTCAGCTTCCTTTGACCTCAATAGCCATTGGCTATGATATCGACCTGGGCCAGGCCACTCATCACCAGCATACCACCAATAACGACTGGTTATTTGGTCTTTACTGTAATTATCATCAAAAAAGAAAATATCATCAATACGATAAAGGTCACCCTGAGATCCATTTTCACCATAATTACGTTTGAGAAAATCGTTACCAACAGGTTCAAATAGCTCTACGGATGGGCGTGGTCTTCCACCATTTTCAATAATGGTGCAAAATTCATTTTCATTTACCGCGTGACCCATAAGATACAACATGTACCGAGGAACTTTATTGTTAAATATGTTGCCTGCTCCTTCAGCAGCGGGAGTGTTGTCCCAAGAAAGTTTGGATAAGCCTCTCAAACGTTTATCAAGCGGCAGTTTAAACTTTCCACGCTTGGTAAAGTTAGAACGGTCACCAGCATGCCATGGACTTCCTGATGGTCTGATTTGGCAATTGTAGAATATTTCAGTTTCATCTACAATGAGTGTCATTTTTTTATAACTATTGGAAAGGTTAGGGAATTTCCAATCCCAAGCAGCGCTGCTGCCACCACTTAAAGATCGCTTATCATAATCTGAAACAACCCAACGATAGCTTGTTACATCCGTATCGATTTCATCATTATCAACAACATACATAGCCGGAACAATTTGGCCTCGGCTGGGCAAGGTCACTTCTTCGCCATTCTCTGAAGAGGCTTGGACGTAAAACTGTACGATTCTATTATCAACGCCCTGATCCAAAATTTGAGCAGACCAAATACCATCACCTGCTCTGGAATCACCACCTGAACCAGCGTCATTCATATTAACACTTTTCCAATCTCGATCATTGGTAGAGGAATCTTGTCTATAAAATAACTTCACAGAATTTGATTCACCGGATACACGCGCAGAGACAATTACTGGCTCGTTACTCTTTGGAACTGCTGGCTTATGAGCCAAAGATCCTAGTGCTGGCGGGGCATTATCAAAAAGAGAACCGTTTGGCTTTCCCGGGCTTCCTAAATCATTTGGTATTGGAAGTCTGTAGGTTGAGACAAAGCTATCTTCAAAAGTTTTAAAGATGATTCGGGGTTTACCTTTGATCCAGCGCGCCTTGAACTTAAGCGTCAATTCATCGTTTCGATTCATCGCATTGACCTGAATTTCAGCTTTATTGGCTCTGTTGTCCCCATGTCCATCGGAAATTAGGTGGAAATTACCATTTTCGAAATAACTAGCATGATGAGTTCCTTGTGGTAGCCAGCCGGTTTCTCCTCTTCCATTAGTCGTTCTTTGATCAGCGTTTTGAAGAATATCAGTTCCATTTCTAAGAAGCTGAATGTCTTTTAAAATGACATGAGCATCACCGACGAGATGAACCCAAAGCTCCTTATCTAGTCGAGGAACAGAAAGATGATGGTAAATACCTGAATAAGTGAATTCTCTAAATTCTGTCTTAGTGCTTTCATCACTGTCACGCCAGGAAGTGGGAAGGTCGTTGTCTGAAAAAGGGTGAATGAGCTCTAGACTTGAACCGTCACCATTGGTCCAGTGGGGCCAATCTCCACCAACCTTATAGTTTACTTCATCTGCCAAATTACCATTACTGTCTTCTAATCGTAAAAGTTCCCCTTCATTGGCTAGGTTGTTACTATAATTCCCTAAAGCATTAATACCTTCGTAATTTTCATTTATCCACTCTTTATTCGCAGCAATTACTAGATACGATTTAGGAGAAATCGTCGTGCCTTGATCAAATGTGAAGTCGATACCCGCAACAAATTCCCATCCACTCAAGTCTATCGCTTTGTCACCACGGTTATATATCTCGATAAATTCTCCATTCCTTTCATCGCTCGGCGGATCCGCCATTATTTCATTAATAACAATGCTTGTTTCTCGTACAGGCTCATTAATTGAGTCCTTAGTATTACCGGCCCCTCTGAACCACTCATTGATCAAAGGATCGATTTGATAACTTTCTATTCCTTGTCGAACTCTAAAAAATCCAGAATCAAGAACCGTTCCTCCTTCTGTAATTAAATGAACTTTTATTTCATTATCTCCCTCTTCCCCAAAATTGACCGTCCAGCTTTTGGGTGATTTAGAGGAAATGGATCCAGATATTGGAACAGCATCTGAAAAATCTAAATTTGAGGCTAATGCGAGCCCATCTACAGGGACTTCTGATTGGCTGCCAGCACTAAGTTCAACCCAATCTATAGTTCCTTGTTCTGAAAAATGAATTTCACTAAGGCTTAGTAGTCCCGCTAAGTCACTACTATCAATATTTGCCTCAGCCGGTGTAGGGTCAGAAAAAACATACCAATCAGAACCTCCAGCAGGTTTCCTTCCAACAGATCTTCCATCGGCACCTAGTGTGGCCTCGAAACCATCGATTACTGTAATGGCACCGGGTGAGCTAAGAAAAATTGTAGTTTTAACGCCAGATTTGAAACCACTTTCAGCAAAACCAACCGTTGTAAAACCATTGGCAGGAATTACAACGTCCTCACCTATTGTAAATTTTTGGAGATCGTTGATGTCATCACTAAGATGAAAACCATTCAGGCTTAGATTCTCAGAACTCGAATTGTAAAATTCTATAAACCCGTCCCCAGCGTCCCCAGCCTTAACTTCATTGATTATTGCAGTACCGCCACTCCCAGAAATACGTATTATCGTTCCAAAAACTAAATCTGAACTGTTTCTGCTGTTATTATGAACCTCTACAGCAATAGTGTTCGTACCCTGAACAAGCAAAGAGCTAATATCCGCATCAATGATTTTTTCCTCAATCTTTGCTTCGAGTGATGAAGGAACAGAGCTCGCATTGGTTTGATAATTGATCTCCCCAGCAGGCATACGATGTCTACCAACTTCTTTGCCATTAAGATAAATAACGAGACCATCATCCAGTATGGCATCCATGGAGAAGAAGGCGGTATCTGTTCCACCTTCCCAGACAAATTGTTTTCGCAAGTAATGAGTAGAAATTCTTTCTGGCCAAGCGGTTTGAATTTTTGGCTCAGGCATTGCCTGGATCCTTGAAGCTGTTTCTCTTCCAAATATGCCTTTACCAGTTTTCCATGAACTATCATCATAATCACCTTGGCGCCATGCTGTACCAAGATCGTTTCCAGATTCATCATATTTCCACTCATCACCGAGTTGAACTATCGGGAAAGAACCTGAAAGCTCCAAGGCGGGATTGGAGAAACGTTGACCGTCTGTCCCGGCAGGTTCAACGCCAGGTGTTCCACCGGGGGAAGCACTGGCTACCCAATTATCAAAATTTTCACAACTAAGATATTTGTTTTTTAGTCTAATGCTATGACCTGCCCCATCTGCTGCAACTGGCCACTTACCCCTATCATTATATCGAACACTGCAAACCTTTGCCCCATTTTTATCCTCAAGTGCTAAAGTTTCACCAGCATTGCTTAGCGAACCTTCGTAAGGACCGAAGATTTTAACATTTGATGGAACTGTATACTTTGTACGAAAGGTTTGAGCATCGACATTAGTCACTAGGATTCTCTCGAAAGCTCCCATGAATGTATTTTGGGGATCTGATTCTGAAAAATCTGGAAACTTATAATTTATACCATCGATAAATTCCCAACATGCAAAATCAACTGCAGAACCAGAATTGTTGAACAACTCAATATATTCTGGCATCTCACCTTTTGGTGCGTAGTGAATTTCAGTGAAAGTAACGCGTTCAGCGTAGGAGCTGACCAAGGTCAAAAATAGTAAAAATAAAAATGCCGATAATTTAAGTGGGAAGAACTTCATGTTTGGGGAGTTGTCAGATTTCAATGGGGTGAGAATCTAGTCTATACATTAACAACAAAAACGCCTAAATACAAGACATCGAGCAATTAAGAACATTTGGTTTTCATAATAATAAAGCAATCTAAGACGCTCTTGCATGCTTGCAATAAAAGCTAACTCGATAGAACGTGTTCAAAGAGTGACTAATAAAGAAACAGCTACAGCATTCAAAGAATGGGCCATTGTTTGTGAGGCTTTAGGCAAAGGTCAGCAAAGTATCATTTTCCGTAAAGGAGGCATACACGAAGGGAAAAGGGGATTTCAGTTTAAGCATGATCAATTTTTTCTTTTTCCAACTCGATTTCATGAACAAGAGCAAAATGTAAAATTAGGTTCTCTAAATGAAAATTTATTACCCTCGGAGTATGACTTAGGAGAAAAAGTTGAAATCCAATTTTTCTGCAAAATTCAATCTATAAAGATCCTAGATGACTGGGATATTATTAAAGCCTTAGAGGCTTTTCATATATGGAACGATTCGACAATAAAGGAACGATATGAATGGTCTATGAGTGGAGAGGAAGAACCATTCATTAGTCTTGCTATTTTAAGGGTATATAAACTTGGAGAAGTCATCGAATTTCCTTATGAAAAAAAATACGGTGGATGTCGTTCTTGGCTGCAAATTCCAGAAATTAGAGAATATGATTTTGAACTTTTTGAGCCCGTTATAGCTGATCAAGAATTTGATAAATTATTGCTTCAAATAAACCAAATAATTGATGCTAATTAACGTTCTTTT
This sequence comes from Verrucomicrobiales bacterium, assembly GCA_013911195.1. Taxonomy (GTDB): domain Bacteria; phylum Verrucomicrobiota; class Verrucomicrobiia; order Verrucomicrobiales; family DEV007; genus EC70. Next base: position 30,425 of record JACETS010000006.1, read on the forward strand.
TCTTTAACCAGCCATCGATTAAAAAAGTTCCAAAAGGAATTAATGCCGCAATGAAAGGGATAGCAGAAATCCAGACGCTCCATGATTTGGAAATTTTGACCTCCAGGATTATTAAACAATAAAGAACAAAAAGAATTCCGTGGGCCCAACCTACCCAAGTTACCATGGATGGCATATTAGCAAGGTACTTGAGAGGCATAGCGATAAGTAGCAAAACCAAGTAGGAAATTCCCTCTATACATCCCAATATCCTTAATCGAGTAATGCAATCTTTGAACATAGAATATCAACGTCTAATAATTCCCCGTTCACTCGAAAGAATAAAATCTATAAGCTCTTTAATCGGACTGCTTTCAGAATATCGAGATGCCGTTTCTTTTAATTGTGTAACGGCATCTGAAATTGTCAGATTACGTAAAAATATGATTTTATAAGCATCTTTGAGAGACTTTATTTGCTCTTGGCTGAA
>JACETS010000060.1 GCA_013911195.1 Verrucomicrobiales bacterium
GTCAAGATCTCGGCCTGCAAGGATTTGCTCAAAAGTATCTGCTCCTACACCATAAAGTTCTTGAATCCCTTGAAGAACCTTAGTGCGGGAAGACATCGACCACTCAATCGGATAATCAATAGCCTGACTTGCTGCTTGCCTGGCAAGGTAATTAAAAGGATCATAGGTAGCAATCCTTAGTCGCATCTGACCTTTGGATTCGGAGGCCTCATCGGCATGATCTTCTCCACCAGGTTGTTCTGGGAGAGCACTACTCGCATCATCTGGATCATCCTCCTCAATTAATTCTGACCCGTCCCCAAAAGACAATGGTAACAATCTATGTTTAAGCGCTATCTTAGCTGAACAAACTTCTTTCAGTTTCCTCTTGTTGATAGGATCAAGATTATCCTCCCATCCCAAATGAAGTTCTTCTGCAAGGCCCTTCAGAAAATCTTCTTCTGGAACTAATTCGCGATTCAATAATTCTTCAATAACAGGACGCTGACCCGATAAAGCTTCTTCTATAGCTTGCTGAAGCTCATCATCATCACCACTTTGAAATTTCTTCGCAGTATTTAAAAAAATCTTATTCATTTGTTTATTACCCACAATGAATTTCAAACATAAACCTGTAACTCATCGATACATCGAAGAGCTGTAGGTTGTGTTAAGAAGTCAAAAGGGGAGTAAAATGTGCCACAATTTGTTGAAAATCGCATCCACAAAAGAATAGAATAGTTCTATTTTCCAAACCATTAAATAATCTTTGCGTAATCTTAGATTATAAAAGGCTCACTGATAATCCTCGAAAAATATAGCAATTAAGAAAGAAACCTTAATATTTCTTTAAGGTCTGTTTTATTCCTTAATAATGAACATGTTAGAATGCCAAGACTACAACTTGATGATCAATTAATCTTCAACTGGCGGCAATTTGAATAAATTTCCAGAAAACGGGCACCTTAGCACCGAGCCAGACACTTTGCCCTGAACGTCAATAAGCTGCCCACCATAAGGACTAATAACGTAACCCACTCTTTTTGACCACCTTGCAAAAGGAACAATAGACTTATCATTATCAACAGATGCCTGCATTTCATCTTCATTTTTCGATTCTATGACTTTGAATTCAACATTGTCAGAAATGGAGGCTATAGCAGTATCTACAATTTTTTTCTCTTTAGTTTCAATAGAATTGGAATCATCACCAATATTTGGAATTGTAAAAATTCTACCTGTATATGGACATCTTGCTCTTTCTCCGGGCATTAATCCGGTAATATCCACTACATAACTTCCCTTTGTATAAGGGCTATATACTAAATTTTCTTTTCCCAAGACTCTTTTAGCTGTTTGACCCTCAAGTATCCCCTTTTCGCTATTTCTATTTGATTCTTTATCCTCAATTGAGACTATATTTCCAAATTTGTCTGCATTAACCGCGGCAACTGCAAACATTTGATCATCAAGATTAATGATAGGCTCAACATTATCAGGAACTATGAATTTGAGACCAGAATGAGGACATATAACCGAGTCACCAGAATTAAATTTTTTAACATCAACTAACATTCCCTCAGCATATGGAGAATAGACTAAACCAGGTGCTCCTAAAACCGCTTCTGCGACTGATCTATTACCAAAGGAATCTAACTTAAAGTCTGGGTCTAAGTCCGTTTCCTTAATTGACCATAAAAATCCCGTTAAATATTCGGTAGGTCGTGCTTGTGCTAATTCACCGTCTTTTATTGAAAATAGACCAAAAGGAAGACTTAGAAGTTGCTTAATTAAGCCCATTTCGCCTCTTTGGTCAGAAGATGCTTGCTCAGTTGATTTACATGAAACAAACATAAAAGTAACTAATAAAGCTACTGATATAACCAAATGACTTTTAAAAAATGCGATCAATTTATTCATTTCCTAATAATTAGACTTAATCTATTAAATTATATCGATCAATCAAAGCAAATCATATGCCATAGATAACTTAGAATTTAAGATATATATAATATTTAAGGAATTGCTAGAAATTATTTTATTATTAATAAAATTACCTAAGGCCAATCCTATTGAAACGTCTTTCTAATTTTTTCAAAATTACTTCTTCGAGTTTTTCATTCTCAAGACGGTCAACGGCATCCTTAACAAATCCAAAAGTAACTAACTGTCTCGAAACTGGCTCCTCAATGCCACGCGACATAAGGTAGAAAAGTTCATTTTCGGCAACAGGGTTGGAAGTCGATCCATGACTACACTTAACTTGATCTGCATTAATTTCCAAACCAGGCATAGAATTAGCCTCACATTTATCACTCATCAGCAAATTACGACATGTTTGGTACGCATCCGTTTGATGGGCTCCTTCTTCAACTTTAATCATTCCAGCAAAAGTTGTTTTTGATTCATCATAAAGAGCATTCTTATATAACAAATCACTTGATGTACTAGGCTTCTCATGTAGTTGCAACGTCCGCATGTCAAACTCCTGAGAACTTTCAGGAACGCTAACAGAAATCATTTCACTGTTAGCCCCTTTGCCCAATAATCGACTAACAGATTCGTGACGAAGCCATTCACAACCAAGGTTCAAAGAGAAATTTTTAACTTTAGAATTATTATGGGATAATACATTGGACAATTGAATGGAATGAGCTTTTTCACTTAAATTCTGCGTCCTTACATAAGTCAATTTTGAATCATCCTCTGCGATAAGATCAGAAACTCCACAGACCAATCCAAATTGATCATCAGCGGATGCAACATATTCGGCAACACTCGCCTCTGATCCTTTACCGGAAACAATAAGATTATACGGAAAAATCGCAGAATCTTTTCCGGAAATCCAATTAAAAACCTCAAGAGGTTTAGGGATTGAAAGACCTTCAGGTATGTAAACGAAGTAGCCCTCTTTTTGGCGTGCCTGATTTAGTCTATAAAACTTATCAGACCCAAGCTTGGGCTCCTCTTTCATAAAGTAAGCCTGTATTAAGTCACCGTGTTCTATTAGCGCCTGTGAAAGAGGTTTAAATATGAAACCTTTAGCCAAGAGATCATTATCAATAGGAGATTGAAATGAGAGAGAGTCATTATTAAAAATAATTTTATCACTATCTCCGTTTAGGGAGACTGAATGAGATATATGCTGCTCATAATCAAATTGATCATTTTTTTCCGCATCCGTGATATTCTCATAGGAAATTTTCTTTAAATTAGCAAACCTCCAATTTTCATTTTTTCTTTGAGGAAAAGGAGTATCTAAAAAATTATCCCATGCTGATTTTCTGGATTTTAAGTACCACTCAGGCAAGCCTGAGCTCAATGGATTAGGGCTATCTGAGAAAGAGAGAGGCAATTTTTTTAATTCTAAATATTTAATTTCTTACAAACGAACTACCCAACGGATCCTTCCATTTCAAGATCAATCAAACGTTTTAGCTCAACGGAATACTCCATGGGAAACTCGCGAACTAAATCGTTAACAAACCCATTAACACTCAAGCTCATGGCCTCAGCTTCGCTAAGACCTCTCTGCTTCATATAAAAAATTTGCTCTTCACTAACCTGACTAACACTAGCTTCGTGTTGAGTTGCATGCTGGTTGCCTCTAACTGTAATGGCTGGATATGTATCAGTTTGACTTCTAGAGTTTATCAATAAAGCATCACATTCTGTATTGTTTTTACATCCTTTAAGATGCTTAGGTATATGAACGTGTCCACGATAAGTAGACCTGCCTTCTCCAACACTGATAGATTTGGAGACAACATTTGAAGATGTATTATTTGCAGCGTGAATCATTTTGGCACCAGTATCTTGATGCTGTCCATCATTTGCCAAAGCAATAGAAATAACTTCGCCTCTTGCCCCCTCGCCTTTCATAACCACTCCAGGATACTTCATTGTTAGACGACTCCCGATATTACAGTCAATCCACCTAACTTCTGCACCTTCGTGAGCCATACCACGTTTTGTTACTAAATTAAAAACATTAGCGCTCCAATTCTGCACAGTAATGTATTGAATCTTCGCATCTTTCATTGCAACTAATTCAACCACAGCACTGTGAAGTGTACTCGTTTCGAATTTTGGCGCGGTGCAACCTTCCATGTATGTTAATTCTGCACCTTCATCAACAATTATTAGAGTTCTTTCAAATTGACCAAATTGCTCAGCATTAATTCTGAAGTAAGCTTGTAAAGGATGTTTAACTTTCACTCCAGGAGGCACATAAATAAAACTCCCGCCTGAGAAAACGGCCGAATTGAGGGCAGAAAATTTATTATCTCCAGTTGGAATGACCTTTCCAAACCACTTACGAAATATTTCAGGATGTTCTGCAAGACCTTCAGAACTATTGACAAAGATAACACCCTGCTCAGAAACTGCATCCTTTACGTTGGAATATGCCGCTTCGCTATCAAATTGAGCCTCGACTCCAGCCAAGAAATTACGTTCTTTTTCCGGAATACCAAGGCGCTCAAAAGTTTCTTTCATTTCATCCGGCACATCATCCCAACTTCTCTTGGGAGCCTCTCCAGCCGAAAGATAATAACGAATCTCATCGAAGTTAATTGAATCAAGATCCTGACTCGCCCAATGAGTTGGCATTTCTTTTTGATTAAAAACTTTTAATGCCTTTTTCCTAAATTCTCTTACCCAATCATCCTCACCTTTTACATTTGAAATGTAATCAATGGTATCTTCAGTTAGTCCCCGGCCAGCGTCGTGCTTATAGTCGACATCATAGTGAAAATTTGCCTCTTCCCTATCGATTTCGATACTTTTTTCTGTATCAGTTTCTGTTTTCATTTTTTAAATCAATTTTGAATCAAATCCTTTTCTGTCAGCCAGTCATAACCTTTTTCCTCAAGTTCCAAAGCGAGTTCTTTCGATCCACTTCGAATAATTTGACCGTCGCTTAAAACATGGACGTGATCAGGCACAATATAATCTAACAGTCTTTGGTAATGAGTTATTACCAAAAACCCTCGATCTGGAGATCTCATAGCATTAACTCCCTCAGCGACAATTTTTAAAGCATCAATATCTAATCCACTATCAGTTTCATCTAAAACAGCATAACTCGGCTCAAGAATCATCATTTGAAGAACCTCATTCCTCTTCTTCTCACCGCCGGAAAAACCTTCATTTACAGCTCTTCCTGTAAAATTACGATCCATACCAAGTTGATCCATTTTTGAGTATAATTCTTTATAAAAACCAACAGCATCAATTTCCTCACCCTCAGGTAATCGAGCTTGTCTTGCCGCCCTCAGAAAATTAGCGTTACTCACCCCCGGAATCTCAGCTGGGTATTGAAAGGCCAAAAATAAGCCTTTTCTGGAGCGTTCATCAACTTCCATATCGAGCAAACTCGTTCCATTTAGTAGCACATCTCCAGAAGTCACATCATAATCTTCGTGGCCTGCCATTACCTTGGCTAGAGTACTTTTACCTGAACCATTTGGGCCCATTATGGCGTGAACCTCACCTTTAGGAACACTAAGTGTAAGTCCTTTGAGGATTTCTGTACCGTTAATACTAGCGGATAGATTATTTATTTCTAAACTAGACATTATTTTTTGTTAAGAATGATGATGAGTAAATGATTTTATTTTTTATGGCGCGCGCATTTAGGACAAATTCCTCTAACCGCAATTTCGGATCTTTCAGCTTTCGCTCCACGTGGAAGCTTTACAAATTTTGATACCTGGGCATCCTCTTTAAGCTCAATATCAAGTACTGATGCACACGATTCACAATGAAAGTGTGCATGAGGATTAAGATTACCACAATATCTTGAGGGCTCTCTATCCAAGTTAACTTGTTTAATTGCACCTACGCCTACGAGCGTATCTAGGCAATTATAAACGGTGGCTAGGGAAATGGAGTCCATACTGTTTTTGACTCTTATGAAAACCTCAGCGGCCGTAGGATGATCATTGCTTTTCATGAGCACTTCATAAACTAATCGTCTTTGTGGGGTCATTCTGTGACCACCACCAAGGTTAATGCTTTCAATATCTTTGAGACGATTTTTAGACATGCTCAGAGGACAAGTACCGTGTTGCTTATTTTTATCAAGAATTATTCTAAATAATAATACGCCATTATTTACGCCTTAGGTTCGACACTGGACCTAAATACCTTATATTACAGCTATGAATCTAGGTATCATTGGATGCGGTAAAATGGGATCTGCGCTTGTTAAAGGTGCAATCAGAGAAAATGCAATTAATGGGCAACAAGTCATGGCAATCGATTTAATCCCAGAGTTGGCTCAGCAACTCTCTAAAGACATCGGAGCTACTATTGCCAAAACAAACGACGAGTTGATCGAAAATTCGGATGCTATCCTTTTGTGTGTTAAACCCCAGGACATGATCTCTCTCACTAATTCATTTACTAAAGAAAGAAGTTCGAAGCTATTCATCTCAATAGCTGCAGGGATTAAAATTGATGATCTTGAAAAGTCTTTCAAGAATGACGACAGAATAATTCGCGTAATGCCAAATACTCCAGCAATGATTGGTCAGGGTGCTTCAGCTCAATCAAGGGGCAAAAATGCAACTGAATCTGATGCACAATTTGTTAGTAATATATTAAATGCTGTGGGAATTGCGATTGAAGTACCTGAAAAGCAACTTGATGCCGTGACTGGCCTAAGCGGCAGTGGGCCAGCTTATATTTACACAGTCATAGAGGCGTTAGCCGATGGTGGAGTTTTGGTTGGCCTACCAAAAGAAAAAGCACTCATGTTAGCTGCTAAAACCGTCATTGGTGCTGCAGAGATGGTAATGAAGTCAGATGAGCATCCAGCAAAATTAAGAGATCAAGTTGCCAGTCCTGGAGGTACTACTATCGCGGGTTTAGCTGCACTTGAATCAGGAAAATTAAGATCAACTCTTATCGAAGCTGTAAAAGCTGCTACCAAGAGATCAGAAGAACTTGGATCATAAAGCAATTAACCCTCGGTAATTAAGGGTACAGATAATTTAGATTTCTCTAGTTGAATACCATAAAGGCGGGCGGCGTTCTTCCCTAAAAATGCCTGTTTGTTGTTATCACTTATAGAGTCGTCATCTCTTATAAAATCAAGACTTTGGCGGTAAGTAAAATCAACCATCGTTCTTGGCCAATCTGAGCCCCACATTAATTTGTCATAGCCGACTTCATTTGCTGCTTTCTTTATTGCCTCTTGAGCCTGGGTAAAAGGATACCCATCCGAACGATACAACCAAATAATACCTCCACATTCCATATAAACATTTTCATAATGACATAATTTGAGTTGACCTGGCCAACCTCCTCTATTCGGCATGCCGAAATGTCCAATCGCCACTTTTAATGAGGGGAAATTTGACATAATTACATCAAATTGTGGTACTTGTATTTCACCCTCAGAAAAGTCGACCGCCAGAACATGCCCATCATTTTCCATTATTTCCCATATTGGAAAAAAAGCTTCGTCATTCAAATCTATTTTCCCCATAAGATGACCACCGCAAAGTTTTAAACCCTGAAAACCTTGTTCAAATAATTCTTTAACCTCGGAAACCACGCCATTGACGTTGAAAAAGTCTGGTAACGCATGCAGAAAAAACCTGTCCGGATAATTATTCTTAACGGACAATAAATAATTGTTTTGAGGACCATCCAAATACTCTTGAACAACCACTCCTGCCTGAACCCCTGAAGCATCAAATTCTCCAATAACATATTCTGCTAAAGCTTGACACCCATTCAAAGTTGCAGGCATTCCTAGCATCTTTTCTTCTCCAATACTGATCATCCCGGACCCTAGCGGACGAACTGGTAACTCCCCTTTTACCAGTCCATGAATCCGGTCCCATATGTGCATATGTGCGTCAATAATCATAAATCAAATACTGGAACACTTTAATATTCTTGTATAACATTAATATATTAAGAATGAAATCTCGAATCCTTATGACAATTACATTTACTATTTTGTCATGGACAGACCTCAGAGCTGAGATTGATTTCGAAAGGGAAGTAAGACCAATATTAATTAATAAATGCATAAACTGTCACGGTGGTATTAAAGCAAAATCGGGCTTAAATTTCACAAAGAAAAATACGGTATTTGATAAACTAGATTCAGGTGAAATCCCTGTTGTGGCCAAATCTCCATTAAAAAGTGAGCTCTTTCATCGAATTACTTCGACTGATGAATCAGATAAAATGCCTCCCGATAAGCCTCTGAACCAAAAAGAAATTAATATCATCAAAGCTTGGATCAAAGAAGGGGCAATATGGCCTGAGCATTGGGCCTACTCTCCACTACAAAAAAAAGCGCAAAATGGATCCTCAATCGATGAAATCATAGTAGCTAAATTAAAAGAAATTGGAATTACTCAGAGCACCATTGCAAATAAGCGCACCCTCCTCAGGCGGTTGTCGCTTGATTTGATTGGACTTCCTCCAAGCAAAATTGAAATAAATAATTTTATAAACGATACATCAGAGAATGCTTATGAAAAATTAGTCCAACGGTTATTGGAATCTAAACATTTTGGAGAACGCTGGGCTAGACACTGGTTAGATGGCGCCAGATATGCCGATTCTGATGGTTACGAGAAAGATAACATAAGACCTAATGCTTGGATTTGGAGAAAATGGGTCATCGATGCAATCAACAATGACATGCCTTTCGATCAATTCACGATTGAGCAAATTTCTGGCGACCTTAAAAAAAATGCGAAGCCAAGCCAGATTCTGGCTACTGCTTTTCATAGACAAACACTTTACAATCGAGAAGGCGGTGTCGATCCAGAGGAGGATCGAACTAAAAGAACTATCGACAGAGCAAATACAACCGCTCTCGTTTGGTTAGGCCTCTCACTCGAATGTGCACAATGTCATGACCACCCATATGATTCTCTAACACAAAAAGAATTCTATCAATTTTACTCTTTCTTTAACGACATGACTGAATCAGAAATTGATTATGAAAGCGATTTTTTGGAAAAAAAATCAAAGGTTAGGGTTATGAAGAGAAAAGATAGACAGACGTTTATTTTTCATCGTGGCGATTTCCTTCAACCCATGGAAGAAATAAAGATATCATCAACCACCCCGAGCTCTCTTTCTCAAATCAATGTTGATAAATCTAAAGAATGGGATCGGATCGATTTAGGGAATTGGTTGGTTAACGTTAATAATCCATTATCATCCAGAGTCTTGGCGAATGATATTTGGACTAAACTTTTTGGTGCAAGTCTAGTTCAAACAAAATCAGATTTTGGAACCAGATCGACACCACCCGAACAACTCTATCTATTGGATCATCTTGCAGAGAAATTCAATCAACTTAATTGGAGTAGAAAGAAATTAATTGCCTATATAGTCAATTCAAAAACTTATAAACAATCTTCAATAAGAAGAAAAGAAGCAGACGAAAAGGATCCAGATAATCATTTTTACCACAGACAAAACCGATTCAGAATTGAAGGCGAAATTGTTCGAGATATTTTCCTATCTTCATCAGGACTAATAAAACATAGAATTGGTGGACCAAGTGTATTTCCTCCAATTCCTGATGGAGTAGCTGAACAAAGTTTTGCAGGTAACTTTAAGTGGAAAACGAGCCAAGGAGATGACCGATATCGACGTGGAATGTACACATTCTTTAAACGCACAGCACCGGACCCTAATCTTATTACTTTTGATTGCCCGGATGCGAATGTTTCAATTACAAAACGTAATATATCAAATAATCCTATTATCGCATTAGCTACTTTGGGTAATGAGGTTTTCCATGAAGCCGCTCAGGCGCTAGCGAAAAGAATTATTAAAAATCTACCGAATGATAATGACCAAGATAGAATCGCTGAAGCCTTTCAGTTATGCACCTCCAGAAAGCCTAAGCCCGAAGAGACAAATGAACTCATGACTCTCCTCAAAAAAAGCAGGCATTTCTATTCAGAAAACAAAGAGGAAGCAAAATTAGTCATTGGGAAACATTCTTTAGAAAACATCGAGGCCGTGGATTTGGCTCCATGGGTTAGCGTCTCAAGAATCATCCTCAATCTTGATGAAACCATTAATCGAGAATAATTATTAACATTATGCGGGCAAACCTTCGAAGAGATTTTTTAACAAGTTCGGCCTCAGGAATTGGAGGAATTGCACTAAGCCATTTACTCAATGAGGAAACTTTTGCAGATGCGCCTCCAGAGAAGAATCCACATTTTTCACCAAAAACTAAGAATTGTATTTTCATATTTATGGCAGGAGCTCCTTCACAATTGGACCTCTTTGACTATAAACCAAAACTCAATGAGCTGGATGGAAAAAAGATGAATGCCAAATTGTTGGAGGGCAAACGATTTGCCTTTCTTCAAAAAGAGTCTGCTGTTCTTATGGGTTCCCCAAGAAAATTTTCGCAACACGGTAGATCCGGAATGTGGTTTTCTGATTTGGTTCCAAATTTAGCAAAGTGCTCAGATGATATTTGCATGATTCGGTCAATGCATACGGATCAATTCAATCATCATCCAGGCCAATTACAAATGCAATGCGGCGAAGCTAAATTTGGTATTCCTTCCACCGGTTCTTGGATCAATTATGGCTTAGGTTCAGAAAACCAAAACCTTCCGGGTTATATTGTATTAACTGCGGGAAGAGGATCTAGTGGAGGAGCCACTCTTTGGCAAAATGGATTTCTACCATCTAATTATGCTGGAGTTCAATTTAGAAATGGAGACTCCCCACTATTAAATTTGAAAAATCCTAACGGAATACCAATTCAACTCCAAAGATCAGGATTAGAAACCTTAAGAAAATTAAACGAAAAACATTTTTCAAGGACCCTAGATCCTGAAATTTTAAGCAGAATTGAAAATTATGAACTTGCTTTTAGAATGCAATCCGCTGCGCCTGAACTAGTTGATCTTTCAAATGAAACATCAAAAACTCTTGAGAACTACGGAGTCAACAGGCAACTACCCAAAGAAGGAGGAGGAAGAGGCAAAGGAAATGGAAATACTTACGCAGACTTTTCAAGAAATTGCTTATTGGCCAGAAGAATGGTCGAACGTGGAGTTCGTTTTGTGAACATTATTCACGCCTCTTGGGATCACCATTCTAACCTAGACCCCGAGATCAGCTTTAACGCAAGGATGTCAGATCAACCAATTGCAGCCTTAATTAATGACTTAAAGGAAAGAGGTTTATTAGATGAAACTCTGGTTGTATGGGCAGGAGAATTTGGTAGAACCCCTCTAGGGGAAAATCGTCCCGGACGCAAAGCTAATACAGGTCGAGACCATCATCCAAATGCATTTACAGTACTCATGGCTGGAGGCGGTGTTCGTGGGGGTCTAACCTATGGAAGCACTGATGAGATTGGTTGGAATCCTGAGGAAAACCCTGTTCACGTTAATGACTTTCAAGCCACTCTACTACATCTTTTTGGCCTAGATCATGAAAAGTTAACGTATAACCATGCTGGAACCCAAAGAAGACTCACAAGCATCACTCGCAAGTCACGAGTTATAACAGATATTCTTACTTAGTTAAATCAATAATCAAATAAGGGCAGCTAATAGATTAAGATGACGCACTTGATAAGGCCTTATCAAGATCTGCAATAATGTCATCAATATGCTCAATACCAACCGATAACCTTATTAATTCAGGAGTAATCCCACCAGCAGCTTGTTGCTCCTCATTTAATTGAGAATGGGTCGTGGTTGCAGGATGAATAGCTAGGCTCTTTGCATCACCCACGTTAGCAAGATGTGAGAACAACTCACAACCTTCGATGAATTTTTGACCGGCCTCTGCTCCTCCCTTAATTCCAAAAACAACCATAGATCCACCTTTACCCTTTAGATACTTATTGTTCTTTTCAAATTCAGGATCGGATTCAAGACCTGGGAAGCGAACCCACTCAACGGACTCATGTTGAGACAAATGCTCTGCAACCAGTTTGGCATTGCTACAATGACGTTCCATTCTCAAAGGCAAAGTCTCTATTCCTTGCAAGAACATCCATGCATTATCAGGAGCAATACAAGCGCCAAGATTTCTCAAGGGAACTGTCCTCATTCTAAGAATATACGCTAATGGGGCAAGCATATCTGGTAAATCATGTCCCCACCTTAGTCCATGATATGATGTATCAGGCTCATCGAATAATGGATGCTTACCAGCGGACCAATCAAAACGCCCACTATCAACAACTATTCCTCCAATTCCTGTTCCATGACCTCCAAACCATTTTGTAAGAGAATGAACAACTATATCTGCACCATGAGCTAAAGGATTAGTCAGATATGGAGTTGAAAAGGTTGAGTCGACGATCAATGGAACTCCACACTCTTTTGCATGACCAGAAATAGCATCAAGATCAGCTACTTCAAGTGCAGGATTAGATACTGTCTCAGTAAAAAAAGCGCGAGTCTTTTCATCAGCTGCCGCAGCAAAATTACTAGGATCTTGAGAATCAACAAATCGCACCTCTATTCCGAGAGAAGGAAGTATATCATTAAATTGTGTATATGATCCACCGTAGAGATTTCTTGCAGAAACAATATTATCACCTGCCGAAGCTAGATTAATTATTGAATAAAAAACTCCACTTGTTCCTGATGCTAAACCAAGACCTGCCATCTCGTGAGCTCCCTCAAGCAATGCAACTCTCTTCTCTAAAACATCAGTCGTAGGATTCATCAAGCGAGTGTAGATATTTCCAAGCTCTTTAAGTGCAAATAAATTTGCGGCATGTTCTGTCGAATCAAAAACAAATGAAGTCGTTCTATGTATAGAGACAGCGCGGGCCTTGGTTGTTGGATCAGGTGTATGTCCACCGTGGAGACAAAGAGTATCGAGTTTCATGGGCGCGAGAATTACCCCAAAACCTACTGTAATACAAGCCTAACTAAGTATTTTTAGTAAATTATTTTAAAAAAACCTGAAAATTGACTATAGTGGAACCTTAAAACACCATTTCTACATCTTTAAGATTATTACGATTATCAATAATTCATAATTTCTTTTCTCTCTTACACATTAAGAAAAAATAATTAAAT
>JACETS010000061.1 GCA_013911195.1 Verrucomicrobiales bacterium
TTGCAATTCACTCCTGCATTGTGAATAAGACAAGTAGGCTGCCCATGATCAGAAATAACTTTTTGAGCGAATGAAGGTATTTCATCAAGCTCTGCAATATCTTGGCTGAGATAGCTCGATTTCTCGCCAAGCTCCTTACAAGCCTCTTGCAAAACATCTTCTCTTCGACCTACTAATATCACTTTTACGGCACCCGCCTCAAGCATACACTTGGCAATACCAAGGCCAATTCCAGTTCCTCCTCCTGTAATGAGGACAGTCTGATTATTCATACTATATGGATTATTCATATTATTGTGTTTTTGTTAGTTTTTAACTTTTTTACCAAACTTTTCCATACATTCATTTTTTATCGTTGTTCCCGCACCTGGCATCTGAGGAAGCTCAAAAAATCCAGAATTAATTTTTAAAGGCTCTTCAAAACAATGCGTAATCCATGGAATAAATTCTAAAAGCTCTATACTTTGATGAGCAATACTCATGTGGATTTGAGTTTGAGCCATATCACCGGCGTGGGGTGTCACTGGAAGCGCATGCTCGTAAGCCAAATCACAAACATCAAGAGCCTCAGTAATACCACCCAATCGAGTTGCATCAGGTTGTACATATTTGACACCTCCAGAAGAAATAAATTCATTGAAGTGAGCAACAGAGTACAACATTTCACCCAGAGCTATCGGCGTTTCAATTATCTCTGCAAGCTTACAATGACCTGCAACGTCATCATGCCAAAGAGGCTCCTCTATCCAGGTGATATTGTAATCTTTTAAACATGACAAAGTTTCTATATTCTGAGGTATTCTCCATCGCCCATTGGCATCAGTCATAATACGTACATCCTCACCAAGGGCCCTCCTGACAGCTTCAATCCTAATAATATCTTCACTTGGATCAGGCTTGCCAACCTTCATTTTTATACTCTTGTAACCCTCTTCTTGAGTTAATCTCTTAACGTCATCAACAAGCATATCTTGACTAAAATTAAGCCATCCTCCATCGGTGTTGTAAGCTTCGACCTTTTTCCCAGCAACTCCCCCTAGGGTTTGCCAAAGAGGTTCCTCAAGGTATTTACTTTTTAGATCCCACAAAGCTATATCAACAGCCGCTAAAGCCATTGTAGTTATTCCTGCCCTGCCTACCCACTGAAGCGGTGGATTATATGACAGTTTTTCCCATAACTGACGAGGATCATCAACTTCTTCACCTATCAACAACTCCGCATAGCAATTTGAAATGCAATCAGTAATCAGCCGATCACTACCAAGATGAGCATGTGTTCCTGTAAAACCATATCCAACATGTTCTGAATCAGTCATTATTTTAACACCCGGCATACCCCAATGGGTAATTGAATGTGTGCTGTCAGCAATCATGTTTCTTGTTACAGGTACATGAAGAATGAAAGTTTCGAGAGAAGTAATCATTATTACAGATCAATTAGCCGTATCTTTTATCCAAATAATTGATGATGGACTTTGGAAGATTCAGTACCCGTAAGTCTTTGATCAAGGCCTTGAAATCTGAAAGTTAATTTTTCATGATTCATACCAAGAGCATTTAGAATGGTTGCATGCATATCTCTTACTAAGACTGGATTATCCTTAATGTAATAACCAAATTCATCGGTACTACCATATGAAATCCCTCCTTTGATTCCACCTCCAGCCATCCATATTGTATAGGCCTCTTTATGGTGATCCCTCCCTGCTCCAGCTATCTTTGAACCTTGAAACATTGGAGTTCTGCCAAATTCAGCTCCCCAAACGATGAGAGTTTCATCGAGTAAACCCCTCATTTTTAAATCCTTAATTAAGGCAGCTATTGGACGATCAATTTCTTTAGCTTTGTTCTTAATTCCAGACTGAATATTACCATGATGATCCCAACTTGAGTTAAACAATTCAACAAATCTAACGCCTTTTTCAACAAGTCTGCGGGCTTGAAGGCAATGATTCGCAAATTTTCCATTTCCATACATATCTCTGATAGATTGAGGTTCAGATCCAAGATTTGTTAATTCAGGAACAGATGACTGCATCTTAAAAGCGAGTTCATACTGCTCCATTCTTGTTATAATTTCAGGGTCTCTAGTATTTTCATACTCAATCTGATTTAAAGTATTGATCGCATCTATGACTCGCTTTCTTTTAACCTCGTCAACACCTTTAGGATTAGAAAGGAAAAGAACGGGATCGCCACTACTTCTGAACTCAACACCTTGATGCAGACTTGGAAGGAATCCATTATTCCATAAAGTGGCACCTGCCCCTGGAACATTTCCAGAAACCATAACAACGTAAGCGGGAAGGTTACTTGATTCAGATCCAAGTCCATAAGTGACCCATGAGCCAAGGCTTGGACGCCCAATTCTGTTAAGACCGGAATGGAAAAACATTTGCGCCGGACCATGATTAAAATCATCCGTCTTCATAGAACGGATAACAGCTATCTCTTTACTAACAGATTTGAGATGAGGAAGGACCTCTGATATTTCTTGTCCCTCGTTCAACTTTTCAAATTCAAATGGAGAAGCCATCATCTTTGGGTGACCTCTTAGAAAAGCAAATCTCTTACCTTCAATAAATTCATCAGGCGCCGGCTTCCCATGATACTCTTTGAGCTTTGGCTTAGGATCAAAAAGGTCTAACTGCGAGGGAGCACCGACCATATGCAAAAAAATGACTGATTTGGCTGTAGGCGCAAAATGAGATGATGAGACAGAGCTGTTGTTTGACTCTTCTTTTACCTTTTCATCCGCTAATAAAGAATTAAATGCCGTTGAACCCACGCCAAGCACTGAAGAACTTCTTAGAAAAGCTCTTCTTGTAATTAAACGCTCTAATTCGATGAGTTCCATTATTGATGCTAATATAACTTATTTAGTTATCGTTTCATGGAGGTTTAGGATTGTGGTGGCAATCTCAAACCACGCACTTTCCGATGATCCATCAGTATCTAAGGCCGTGAAGTATATTTTTTTTAATGCTTCCAACTCCCTACTACCGGGAGACCTTGAAAGTGCTAACCGAAAGGCATGATCTAATTGCTGAGTTGTATCCATCTCAGAAGTCTCTTTCATAATGCGTTTGGAAAAAGCTTCTGCCATTTCCACAAAAACGGGATCATTCAAAAGAGTGAGAGCTTGTAAGGGGGTATTACTTGACTCACGCTTTACGCTGCATGCCCCTCTAGTGGGCGCATCAAAATTAGCAAAACTTGGGTAATGAGCTGATCGACGCCAAATTGTGTATATACCTCTTCTGTAAAGGTCCTCTCCCTCAGAAACATAATAATTATTGTCAACTTCTCCAATAACACGCCAAAAATTATTGGGCTGCTTTGGCCGAACTGGCCGACCATACATTTTCTTAGAAAGAAGCCCAGATATAGTTAGCGCGTTATCTCGGATAAGCTCAGCAGACAAACGGTTCCTTGGTCCTCTAGAATAAAATTCATTTAATGGATCCAGTCTTTGAGCGTCAGAATTTAATTTGGAAGACTGGCGATAAGTAGATGATAAAACAATTCTTTTGATAAGCTTCTTCAAAGACCAGTGATCGGTTGACTGAAATGTAACTGCGAGCCAGTCAAGAAGATCAGGATGAGTTGGTGCAACACCTTTATTTCCAAAATCTTCAATAGATTTGACTATACCCCTACCGAAAAGTTCACTCCATACTCTATTAACTGCAACACGCGAAGTTAATGGGTTATCTTTAGAAACTATCCAACGGGCTAAACCCAGTCTGTTTTTTGGAAAGTCTTCAGGAAAGGACGGTAATGATGATGGTGTATTAGCAACCACCTCGACTCCAGGATTTGTGAAGTCTCCTCGGAGCAATACACGAGTCTTACGCTCTTGAGTCATTTCCTTCATAACTCTAGATGTGTAGCCAATTTGAAATTTTCCTCCTTTGGCACGGCTTTGATTTTTTGTTATCTTAGCCTTCAGTGAAGTAAGAACTCCTGCTGATTCGCTTTTCTTAAAAAGGACCTTATCTATGGCTAGTGCATCTTTATATGAAATATCATCACCCTTTGCCAACTTAACTTCTTTGGGGTGTTTCTCTTTTAATTGATTAAGTTTTTCATCAGACAAAGCATCACAAAGTTCTTTTACTTTTGTCACATATTCTAATTGATTAAGGGCTACCGATTCTTCAGCACTTTTTCTAATCATTAGTTCCTTTTCTGATAGTGTCACTTTTATATCCACTCCAGAATAATCCATGGATGCATCATTTCCGTTAGGTCGTCGTTTCCCTTCAATTGGCGTATTATTAAAAAAGGCAAACATCGAATAATAATCCTTAATTGAAAAAGGATCATGCTTGTGATCATGACACTGAGCACACTCCAATGAAGTTCCAAGCCATACCGTAGCGGTCGTATTAACTCGATCTACAACCTGCTTTACCCTGTCCTCTTCAGGATCAGTTCCTGCTTCAAGATTGAGTGTTGGTCCACGATTAAAACCAGTAGCTATTTTTTGACTTTCAGTTGCGTTAACAATCAAATCACCCGCAAGTTGTTCAATTGTAAACTGATCATATGGCATGTCTGCATTGAGCGAACGAATTACCCAATCTCGATATGGCCAAACGTTCCTAAAGCCATCTCTTTGATAGCCATCTGAATCAGCATATCTAGCAAGATCAAGCCAGCTAATAGCCCATTTTTCACCAAAATGTTTTGAACTTAATAACTTATCAACAATTTCACTATAATGATTAACGGATGGATCAAGTAAAAATGAGTCAACTTCATTCAAGGACGGAGGAACACCAACAAGATCAAGGTAAAGCCTTCTGATCAATCTTTCAGGAGACTGAGTATCACTTTGCTTCAATCCATTTCTTTCCATTTTAGAAAGAATGAAGTAATCTATTTCATTGGTTACCCAATCGTGGCTGTCTACTTCAGGTATTTTTGAAATGTTTGGAATTACATAAGACCAATGGTTTTCCTCTGCCGTCACAAAACTGACAGCTAAAAGAATTGACCACAAATGCCGCATTCTTTAATTAAACCATTATTATTTAACTTTTAAAGTTCCAAACATCACTTGGCCATGACCAGGATAAGTGCATACATAAGTATAATCACCTGCTTTTGAGGGAACTTTCATATAAAGAGTATACTTTCTTCCTGGAGCAACCTGAGGGGTTGAAGCAATGACTTCTGGAATATCAGGCACAAAATTTTGCTCTATTGCTTTAGGTCCAATTGTAAGAGCGGAAGCAACAACTTTCTGCCTACTACCGGGTGCACATACTGCTAAATTATGCATGAGCCCGGTGGGATCATTATTGATAAATTCAATACCAATCATTTCTCCAGCTTTTGCTTCTAGTTTTTCGATATCAAATTTCATTTCTGGCTTAGCTCCAACTTTGAGAATCCTAGCATCCTCAAAACCTTCCGGAACAAGTGCTATTTGCTTCTTACTTAAAGAGTCCATTTCAGCGCGCAAATTTGCATCTTGAATTTTACTAAGTGATTCATTTCTAAAATTATTTAAAAATCCCTCAAAGCTAGCACCACCCTTAAAGTTTCTGGATTTAGCATACCAACTAAAGAATTGCTTTCTTAGATTTTCATTCCAGCCTTCTGAAACATTCTTTAGAGCATATGCATACCATATCTGCTGTCTTTGTGGGTTATTTGCTTTCTGATTTTGGAAGGTTCTACCGTACTGACCTGAACGAGCCAATAACTTATCGTCAAATTCGATTTCTTCCAATCCCGCAGCATCTTGATTCATCAAAGGAATTGTTTTTGCAAGAACATCATCCGCTTTCAAATATACCAACATAGCCACTAGCTCTCTATTCATTGCATCAGTTGATGCGGGATACAGAGGACTAATAGCTTCAGCAATTTCTTGTGCAGTCTCCTCATCTGGACCGCCCATTCGAATGAAAGTTAATCCCATAACCCTCAAAGCTTCTAGCTTCTGACTCTCAGACATTTCAGATACTGTTAAAGTTGAAAGAGAACCAAGAATATCATCCTTCAAAGCGGCATCACCTTGTCTAGAAAGTGCTAAAAGAGCTGAAAGTGACGTTTGCATATCTTCTTCTTCGAGTGCCTTTTCCTGCCACTCAACAACTGGTTGATGCTCTAGGGCAACACGAGCGGCATATCTGATGTAGCGATCCGCATGACCAAGGTTTGGCCAAATCTTGTCGACAGCCCCTTCAACAGCTTGACCATGATAAACGCCCATTGATCTTCTAATTTCTCTAAGCTTTGTTTCAGAGGATACTTTGGTTTTAATGGCAGCAATCGAATCACTGCCTGAATATTTAACACGGTAAAGAGCTGATTGAGTTCCACGTCCACCAACAGCAAAATACATATTACCGTCTTTTCCAATTACTCCATCAGTAACATTTAAAGGAACCCCTGTGACGAATTCTTCTTTTTCAGCGCTATAGGAAGAGCCATCTTGTTTGAGATGGATTGCGTAAATAGTTCCATAAGTCCAGCAGAACGCATATATAGCATCTTGATACTTTGCAGGAAATTTGGATCCCAGACCAGAGATCACACCGGTCGGACAACCAGGACCAATGTCTAAAGTAGGTGGAAGAACATCTGGATACCACTCGGGGAATTTTCCAGTACCAGTTCTCCAACCAAACTCTGAACCACTCGTGACATGATAAATTCTTGTTGGACGATACCAGGGTGTTCCACTGTCCCACTCCATATCCGAATCATAGGTGAACATTTCTCCATCTTTGTTGAAGGCAATATCATAATGATTTCGATATCCTGCAGAATACAGGTGAAAGGACTTACCGTCGGGGTCTGTGCGGGCAATCCAACCACCCGGTGCTTTGACGTTACGAGCATGACCTCTGGCGTCCGTCATCCTTGGTAACAACTGATCTTCTGAGTAATTCATTTTTAGAGCCGAAGTTTCAGGCTTTGGCACTGTGGTCATATTTCCTCCAATAACAAATAGATGTTTACCATCAGGAGATAAGGAAACAGCATGCGGACCGTGTTCACCTCCCCCGTTAAATCTTCTGAGCTCTTGGACTTTATCTAAAACATCGTCGCCGTCAGAATCAGTAATTCGATAGAGACCTGAACCAGGTTTTTGTCCATTTGTGCAAGCGTATAATGAATCAAATGCCCACAACAAACCATGTGCACCAGAAACAGGAACTGGGACTTTTTCAATTACAGGCTCCTCAGAACTAAGAGTAATCCTGAAAATTCCCTGACCTCCCTGATCTCCACAATACAGTCTGCCTTTTGAATCAACCGCCATTGATACCCATGAGCCTTGTTGACCCTTGGGAACGTTGTAAATTTTCTCTACTTCGAACCCTTTAGGATGAACTTTTGCAACACCTTTCGCGGCAACCGCAACAGGAATACCAGGTTTCTTTGAGAAAACATCTCCCCACGGAGAATCACCCATTTTACCAGCAATTACAGCATTTTTCCAACTAGTTGTATCAACACTAGGAGCTAACCAACCATCAGTCTTTCTGCTGTTCACAATCCATTCGTTATCGCTAACTATGTTTCTGATAGCCCCGTTAGCTGAGACCAATTTGATCTTTGCCGCCAGTCCAGCTACTTGTCCTTCGTTGCGAGCTTCTACCGCAAGGACATTATCTCCGTTGTGCAAATATTTTTTGATATCAAACTCATAATGAGCCTCCCACTGATTACCTGAACCAACTTTCTGCCCATTAACATATGCTGTAAATCCGTTATCACATGTAATGCTAAGCTTAGAGGACTTGAGTGGCGAGTTTAACGTCCACTGACGCCTTGCATAAATAGTCTCTGTGCCTGCACTCTTGTTTTTCCATATCCATTTCACGCTTGGATTTTTAATCGCATTTACTAAAAGAACATTTTCTGCGACTCGAGGATTTAGATTCTTTGATGTTTTCTTATCCTTTCTTACTAAAGAAATATCTTTAACCTCGAGTCTCATGGGGCCTCCAGCATGCAACTGAAGAGCAATCACACCTGAGCTAGATTTTTTACCATCTTCATTATCTTCGATATCAACAGTAACTTTTCCATTAACCATATGGGTCAGCTTGTTACCAATAGCTGAAATTTTGAATTCATTCCAATCCGCAAGGTTATCAGTTTTTTCTTTATCAGGATTACCAGTTGAAGTTCTCTTTCCTTTAGAATCAATGACTACATTTTGTCCTCTCTGGGCAATAACACCGCGACCCCTTTCTTCATACATCATACCGAGGTAATTAGGTGCAGGATGCATATCCATTTGATAGCCACCAACAGACCATGTCTTTGCATTGAGAACCTTGGATCGGTATTGAATTCCTGAATTATTATTACCCTTAACTCTTGCTTTTAGAGTTAATTCAAAATCTCCGAGATTCCCACCTTCCCAAATCAGGAATGTATTACCGGAAGTCTTTTTTTGATTTGTAGTCTCTCCAACAATAATACCATTTTCTACTTTCCAGAATTCTGGATTACCTGTCCAACCAGTAAGGTCTTTTCCATTGAAGAGATTTTTCGACTCAGCACTACAAAGTGCACTGAGATTTAAAAGAGCGAGTAAAGTGAGAATTTTCTTTGCCATAAAATAAATAATTTAAAGTAAATCATATAACGATGAGCCTCCTACGTAAAGGTCGTTTGCCTAATAGGAAACTATGATTAATATGCCATTATGAACAAAATTCTCACAATCTTTTTGTTTTCAATACAAATATTACAATCCTCAGGTGAAAAAGCTGTACACATAGGAGCTTGGTCTCAATTTTCAGAAGTTGCCGAAAAACCCGATAGATACCTCACGGAGGTTCCTGAAAGTACCTCAGTCAAAACACTACTTCTTCCTTCAAATGCACCCAATATTATCAAAGTCCTTGTTGATAAAAAGGTTTCACCATTTGAGCATGATCAAAAATTAGATCGCATAGCAATTGAATTAGATAGAAATAAAAAACGTTTAATTGAAGTTGAAACTGCTGATAACTCTAAGCAGCTTAGTGATGGACGAATCATTTTTTCTTCACTTGATGCGAAAATCAAAGGGGATACAGCAAAGCTCGAAAAAAATCCTAGTAATTATCGAATCGGTTTTTGGAGCAATGTAAGCGATTCTATATTTTGGAACTACAAAGCTACAAGATGGGGAATGTATGATGTAGAATTGACCTACTCCCTGGAATCTAAAAAGTCAAAAATACATATCCAGATTGGAGATCAATCGATTAATTCAGAAATCCAAGCAACCAACAGCTGGTACAAATATAACACTGTAAGGTTAGGAAAAATATATCTACCAAAAAGCGGGCAATATCTTATTGCCGTGAAGGGCGTCGAAAAAGGAGGAGCTGCTGTTATGAATTTTAAATCCCTAGTTCTTGTTCCGACTTCAGAAGGAAAAGAAATCATTCAGTCAGGTCGTAATATATCACTTCACTCAAGGGACTCTAAAGTCAACGGTGTCACTTTGCGGTATGAGCCTGCACAAAAAAAACAATGTCTTGGATATTGGTCAAATCCATCTGACTGGGCGTCATGGAATTTTATTGTTAAAGAACCAGGTGATTATACGGTTACTGTTCGCCAAGGCTGTGGAAGAGGGCATGGCGGTAGCAAGGTGTCTGTCATTTCAGGGACTCAAAAATTGATATTCAATGCTGAAGACACCGGAGGATTTCAAAACTGGAAAAACATCGATATAGGCTCAATAAAATTAAAAGAACCCGGTTTAAACATATTAGAAGTTAGACCGTTAGACAAAAAGAGTGTTGCTGTGATGGATATTCAAGAAATCATCCTTACCAAAAAGTAAATAATTATTTATTGATTTGGAGATTGATCTTCTTGGAGTTCAATAATTCTCTTTTTCAAGCCTTCTACTTCAATTGTTAATTCTTTGAGCTGAGATTGCGAAGTTTCCAAATTATTAGTTATCTTTTGTTTATCAGCCAATTCTTTTTCTAATAAATCTTGAATCTGGGATTTTTCACTTTCCATTTTTTTGACTTTTTCTTCGTGCATCTTCTGCAGAGATTTCATGAGTTCCTGCGAATCATTTAGAGCAACTTTCAAGCCTGAAATCTCATTAGAAAGGGATGTGATTTTTTTGTTAGAACCCTCAATTTCTTCCTCTGATTTTTTTAATAATTCATTGGATTTGGTGTTATCCAATTTTAGCTTTGATATCAAAACCATTAAATCATCGGCTTGTTTCGATAGAGCACTTTTTTGATTATCAAAATTTTCTTGGTTAAGCTGCATCTGCTCAGCCATTTTTTTGATTTCAGTAACTTTCTCTTGGAATCGGTCGTTAACTTTTTTTAATTCCAATCTTTTCACTTCTTGAGCATTGAGTGCTGCAGCTTTGGCCTTTAGCCGTTCATCACTTAGTGTACTCGTCAGCTTTAGATTGTCTTGATCAGCTTTCGCGATTTTATTATCTTTTTCCTTAATTTCTTTTTCTTTAAGAACTAAAGTTTCCTCAAGGTTAGCCTTGTCTACTTTCACATCACTCAATTGAGAAGCCTTTACAAACATCCAAATGATAAAGGCCACTAGGACCACAGAAGAAAGAACAGCATAGACGGGAAATGAACTGCTTTTTAGCTCATTAATATTTTCTGTTTCTAGCGATGTAATTTCACTTTTACTGCCCCCAATTTCATTAGCAGGTTCACCATCTTTTTTGTTGTCAGACTTAAGCTGTATTTTTAAAATTTTCGGATCTAGGACAAATTCTCCAGTAGTCCAAATTGTGAATGGATTATAGATGAATTCACTTTTCCCATTTTCTTGATTGAGCACAGCGCTAAATGCCTCTTCAGGAATTGATTCTATCAGTTCTTCAGAATCAGCAATTAACTTTTGCTCCATACACCAAATTGAAAAAGCTTTGGATTGAGGCAATTTGATTAACTCTGTTTTTTCAACACATTCAATTTTTTGGTCACTAATCGTGGAGAGACTCTTCCCTAATTTGATTAAATCAACCCAAACCGTAAAAGACTCAGATCGGTCGAGTTTTATCATTTTTCTCTCCCCAGTCTTACGCTCATCCCAAATCTTTGCAAACCAACCTCCCTCAGGACGACTTATCGCTTTAGGTATTTCGTTGTTATCTTCTTCGCCTACTGGTCTAGCCATATTAGTTATAATGGTGTTTGAATTGATGTGATTATCCCACAATTTATAATTTTATAAAGCCAGATCGTCAGGCACATTCAACAATTGATAAAATCGGAGGCCATGCCAATATGTGGACATCCATAAGTGTTGCAAAGCTAAAATAAGGCCACAATTATGTTACTTGTTATCGATAACTACGACTCTTTTACTTATAATCTGGTTCAATATTTTGGTGAACTCGGAGCAGTAATGGAAATTCATCGAAATGATGAAATATCCATTAATCAGATAAAAGAGCTAAATCCATCCAAAATATGCATCTCTCCAGGGCCGTGCACCCCAAAAGAGGCAGGTATTAGTTGTGATGTTATCAAGGAATTCGGTGAAACCATACCCATCTTGGGCGTTTGTTTAGGACACCAGTGTATTGGTCAGGTATATGGTGGAAAAATTATTCGTGCTAGTAATCTAATGCACGGAAAAACGTCAATGGTAAAACATGAGGGTAAAGGGGTCTTTAAAGGGATGCCTAATCCTTTTGAGGCAACTCGTTATCACTCTTTATTGATAGATAAAAAGAGTGTTCCTGAATGTCTGGAAATCACATCTGAAGCTGTCACCGATGAACAAGAAATAATGGGAGTACAGCACAAAGAATACCCAGTATACGGAGTTCAATTTCATCCGGAATCGATATTGACCGGCGAGGGTAAAAAATTGTTAAATAATTTTCTTCAGTTTTAGATTTTCAAAAACTGTTTATGAATCAGTTCTATAATCAATTTGATATCACCCCAAGATATGGGACTGAGAATGATCGGCCAGACGATTACAGAACACCATTTCAGATTGATCGCGATAGAATTATTTACACACCTGCTTTCAGAAAACTGCAAAGTAAGACTCAAGTTTTTCTGTCTGGCGAATACGATTTTTATCGAACTCGCCTAACTCACTCTTTAGAAGTAGCCCAGATTGGAAGATCAATTTGTAACAGATTAAAAAGAACAAGTGATTATTTAAACGATGACCATTATATAGATCCTGATCTTGTCGAAGCCTCATGCCTCTCTCATGATCTGGGCCACCCACCATTTGGACATGCTGGCGAAAGAGTACTTCACAATATGATGTTCACAATGGGTGGTTATGAGGGAAACGCACAAACTTTAAGGCTCTTAACAGAAACTATCTGGGGCAATTCTGGAATGAATCCAACAAGAGCGTTTCTAGATTCAACTCTAAAGTATAAAACTCTGCTTAAGGAAAAACCAGACTCTCCGAATCACTTTATTTATGACTACCAAGCTAATCATCTAGATTTTGTATTCGACGGGCTTAATGAAATTATGGATTATGCCCCTGGTTCTGATAGAAATGCTTTTAAATCTATAGAGTGCCAAATAATGGATTGGGCTGACGATACTGCATATTCACTCAATGATATAATTGACGGCACCAATGCCGGATTTATTAATTCAGAAAACCTTGAAAAGTGGGCCGAGAAAAATGAACTCGATGAGGAAGACTCTCTTAACGTCGAAACAATTTGTCGTGCCATAAAAAGAAACCGACTCGAGCCGCTAATGGGTCGAAAAGTTGGGGATTTTATAGCCTCAGCAAGTTTGGAGGAAGCCAGCGAAAATTTCATGGCACAAAAAACATCTCGGTATCAATACAACCTTAACGTTGAGAAAGAAATCACCAAGGAGTCAAAACTTTATAAAAAAATTGCCCTCGACTTAATTTTTAAGTCCCCTCAACTTCAACAGCTTGATTACAAAGCATCACGAATTCTTGGAGAGCTCTTCAAAATATTTTTTGAAAATTATGTATCAAAAGAAATTAAACCCCTATTTCTTCTTGGGGCAGATGCTGAAGCTTTATTAAAT
>JACETS010000062.1 GCA_013911195.1 Verrucomicrobiales bacterium
GTCAATGATGACACCGTTGAAACAAACGATGTTGAGACTACTGAAAGAGCGGAGTTCACCACAATCGTAGAAGAAGTTAAAGCTATCGTATCACAGAACTAATGTTTAAATTTAAATTAACAGCAATATTAGCCTCATTAATCGCGGTTGCTTCAGTCAACGCGGTAACCATAAATTTTGATACAACGCCCTACGCGATTCCATCGAGTCAACTTTCTGCAGATGCTAATGGAGTCGATGGTTGGGAATCTCAGGCCTTTTTGGGATTCGTTGTTCCCTCACCTGGTATTGGTACCAACCAAGCTCTTGGTTTTGGACCTAAATATGTTTTACCTCAGAGCGCATCTGAATCCATCAAGCGCGATGTTAATTTCGCTTTAACAGGAAATGCATCTGGCACACACATACAAGCTACTGGAACTTTCACCGCAGATGTTTTAGTCAACACTCCTGCAAATGCTTCAGGCAATGATGTGTTTGGGGTATCTTTGTATGGCAATGCTGGTAATGAAACCATCAGTTTTACCTTTGACCCTGGCAACACTGTATCTGGGCTTGCTGGTGAATTGGGAGTCAATGGTATTGCTAATGCCTTCTACAATTCTCAGTATCAATTTAAAGTATCATTTACTGGTACGGGTGGTGACTTTCAAACTTACGCTGCCTCTCTTATTGATGGCAATGGAGGAAGTTTTACTCAGTACGGTCAGTTAACTTCCACTGCGATTTCGAGTATTGGTTTAACTTACGCTTTGGCAGATTCCTCAGCAGCTCTTTCAACTGCTTCTGATGGTTTTATTACAATGGATAATGCTGCTTTCTCTGCAAGTATCCCTGAACCAAGCGTTTCATTATTGTCCTTGTTTGGTGCAGGACTTTTGATCCTTCGCCGTAAGCGATAGTCTTTAACAATTTTATCACCCCGAATCGGTTTAACCGGTTCGGGGTTTTTTATTTTCAAGGTGTTAATCGGTGTAATTTAAATCCGAGATCTATATGGATTTACCGATGGCGCGAACTTCAAAACCAATGTCCTTTAATTTTTGATGATCAAGAATATTTCTTCCATCAAATATCCAAGCTGGCTTTTTCATTATTTCGAATGCCTCTTCAAAATTAATCTCTTTAAATTCATCCCACTCTGTTAAAATAATAACGGCATTAGCATTTTGGAAAGTTTCTGCTGAGCCAGCACATAAGTTGATATTAGGATTGCCTTTTTGAACTCCTAAATTTTCGAATATTTTTTCTGATTCCACCTTAGGGTCATATATATTGAGAGTCGCTCTTTCTTCGAGAAGTCTTTTACAGATGTCTATAGCAGGTGATTTCCTAGTGTCATTAGTATCCTTCTTAAAGGCAAACCCTAGTACCGATATCACTTTGTCGTTAATAGTATTAAAAAAAGCATCAACGACTTGATCTGCGAAACGCCTTTTTTGCCAATCATTGATTTTTAAAACAGATTCCCAGTACTGGGCAACCTCGGGGAGTCCAAAGTGCTCACAGAGGTACACTAAATTTAAAATATCTTTCTCAAAGCATGAGCCTCCAAAACCTATCGACGCTTTCAAGAATTTGGGGCCGATTCTTGAATCTGCTCCGATAGCACGAGCTACTTCATCAACATCTGCCTCGGTTTGTTCACAAAGAGCTGAAATACTGTTTATTGATGACACTCTCTGAGCTAAGAACGCATTCGCCACAAGTTTTGAAAGTTCTGAAGACCAAAGATTGGTTCTAATGATTCTATCGTCTGGCACCCAAGTTTGGTATATCGATGCCAGAGTCTCAATAGATTTCAGTCCCTCTGGCGTTTGTTCTCCTCCAATGAGTACCCTGTCAGGATTTTCTAAATCTGAAATGGCTGTGCCTTCGGCAAGAAATTCCGGATTTGACAAGACTTGGTGATTTAATGATTTATCATAAGCTTCGAAAACCGAACGTATCGCCTCAGCTGTTCTTACCGGAATGGTACTTTTTTCTACGACGATTTTAGGTTCCTTTGCATGTTCGGCAATTGTCCTTGCTACCGCCTCGACATATTTTAGATCGGCTGCCCGATGGGCTCCATGTCCATATGTTTTTGTGGGTGTATTAACGGATATGAAAATGATATCTGCGTCAACGATTGCTTCATCAATTTTGGTAGAGAAGAAAAGGTTCTTGTCACGCGATTCTTTTACAATTTGATCTAAGCCAGGTTCATAGATTGGCAATTGATCTGAATTCCAATCTGAGATCCTTTCCTCGTTGATATCAACAATATCAATTCTGATTTCTGGGCATTTACTCGCAATAACCGACATGGTTGGCCCTCCAACATATCCAGCACCAACACAGCAAATTCTTTTTACCTTATTTTCTTCGCTCATTTCATTATTTAATATTGGCGATCGTAATACCCCTTAATTTATATTTATTCGTTTTCGAAAATAGGCAATTGTTTTATCTAAACCATCATTTAGCGTGATTCTGGGCTCCCATCCCAATTGCTTTTTCGCAACAGAAATGTCAGGTTGCCTTTGCAATGGATCATCTCCAGGGAGAGGATGCATGGAGATTTTAGAAGTACTTCCTGTTTTCTTAAGGATTGTCTCGGCTAACTCCAGAATAGTGAACTCCCCTGGATTGCCAATATTTACAGGGCCAGTAAAGTTAGAGTGATCCATTAATTTAATTAATCCATCCACTAACTCATCTACGTAACAGAAAGAGCGAGTTTGTTTCCCGTCACCATATATTGTTATATTTTCTCCCTTTATGGCCTGAACAATAAAATTAGAAACGACTCTACCGTCGTCAGGTAGCATTCTAGGACCGTAGGTATTAAATATTCGAGCTACTCTAATATCGATATTTTTTTCTCTATGATAATCGAAGAATAAAGTCTCAGCACAACGTTTACCTTCATCGTAACAAGCTCGGATTCCGATGGGATTGACATTTCCTTTGTAAGTTTCGGGCTGTGGGTGAATTTCAGGATCTCCATAAACCTCGGAAGTTGATGCCTGCAAGACTCTTGCCTGATTTCGTTGGGCGAGACCCAAACAATTCATGGCTCCTAGGAAAGAAGTTTTTATCGTTTTAATAGGGTTATACTGATAGTGGGGTGGAGATGCAGGACATGCGAGGTTGTAAATTCTATCAACTTTGAACTCCAAATGATCAATTACATCTTGTTCAACAAAACTAAATTTTGGATTGTCCATCAAATGCTTGATGTTTTCCTCTGTTCCTGTGAAGTAATTATCAAGACAAATAACGCTATGACCATCCTCAATGAGGCGGTCACAAAGATGTGAGCCTAGGAACCCGGCCCCCCCTGTCACAAGTACATTCATAATTAATTAACTTAAGCTAATTCTGAAGATAATAAATCATAGTAGAAACTTATAGATTTAGTGTTTATCGACAAATTAGACCTAAAGAATAAAAAAAAACCTATAATAGACTAGCAAGATCATTATTAGACTTGGCATAGTTATTATAAAGAGTACCTATATTTGTATACTTCCTCTAAAACAATCATCTGGTTTAAAAATGAACTCTGAATTTAAAGAAAAAATTCATGACAAGACTTTTCGCTTGGGAATTGTTGGCTTGGGTTATGTCGGAATTCCTCTTTCTCTGGGATTTGCCCGCAAGGGGATAAAGGTGACTGGGTTTGATATTGATGAAAAAAAGATCGAATTACTTTCTAATGGGAAAAGTTATCTTGAGCACATTGCCTCCGAAGATATTGATGAGTGTATTAAGTCTGGTCATTTAGAACCTACTTCATGCTTTGAACAAATCAGTAATGTTGATGGCATCATACTTTGCGTTCCGACACCGCTCGATAATCATTTAGAACCAGATCTTTCGTTTGTGGAGTCTACATTAAAACACATTGTTCCATACTTGAAAGAGGGACAAATTCTTTCTCTCGAAAGCACAACCTATCCTGGTACTACAACTGAAGTAGTTCAGCCCATCATTGAATCAAGGGGGCTTAAAGTTGGTGAGTCAATATCATTAGTTTATTCACCTGAGAGGGAGGATCCTGGTAATGAAAGTTATGCCTCTGTGGATATACCAAAAATTTTAGGAGGTGTTACTCAAGATTGTCTTCAAAAAGGAATCGAAATGTATGCTTTGGTTTTTCCTCAAGTTGTTCAAGTTAGTTCGACTGCTGTCGCAGAGTTTACAAAGTTGCTCGAAAATATATATCGGTCTGTAAATATAGGACTCGTTAATGAAATGAAGGTCGTTGCGACTAAAATGGGTATTGATATCTGGGAGGTCATAGAGGCTGCTAAAACTAAACCCTTCGGATTCAAAGCCTTTTATCCTGGCCCGGGTTTGGGTGGGCATTGTATACCAATCGATCCTTTTTATCTGACTTGGAAAGCAAAAGAATATGGAGTAAATACAAAATTTATTGAACTGGCCGGTGAGATCAATCGTGGAATGCCTCAGTTCGTTATTGATGCTACTGCTGATGCCCTCAATAAGAGAAAAAAACCGATCAACGGCAGTAAAATTTTGATCATAGGCTTAGCCTATAAAGCGAACGTTGATGATATGCGAGAATCCCCGGCTTTTTATCTCATGGATGCCCTAAAAAACTGTGGTGCTGAGGTTGGGTACTTTGATCCTTATATTCCAAAGATTCCTGTTACTCGAGAGCACGGTAATTGGACAGGGTTGGAATCAATTGAATGGGAAGAAGGCGTGATTTCTGATTATGACTGCGTCATTATAGCGACGGCTCATGAAAGAATTGATTTTTCTGACTTAGCTAAGTGGTCAGATTGTATTGTTGATACCAGAAACGCGATGAAAAGCATTAATACGTCTGAAGGTCAGGTTACAAAAGCATGAGAATAGCAGTCATTGGCGCTGGCAATTGGGGTAGGAATTTGGTCCATAACCTCAGCGATATGGATGTTTTATCTCATGTGGTTGAGCAGAAAGTCGATCACTTAAAAGAGATTTCTAGCCAATTTTCAGAAGTCGAATGTCTCGATAGTTTTGATGTATTATTGGAATCAAATATAGATGCAGTGGCTATAGCAACTCCGGCTCAGTCACACTACGAAATTGCTTCAGCTTTCCTTAAAGCTGGCAAGGATGTGTTCATCGAAAAACCGATGACTCTTTGTAGTAAAGAAGCCAGTGAATTGGTTGATATCGCCAAACTTAACAATTCAATTTTAATGGTCGGTCATATGTTACTCTATCAGCCTGCCATTCAATTTATTAAAACATATTTGGAAGAAGGTCATATTGGTCAAATCTATCATCTCCATCAAGAGCGCTTGAAATTGGGACGGGTAAGATCAAAAGAAAATGTGATATGGAGTCTAGGAGTTCATGACATTGCCGTCCTTCTTTATTTAGCGGGATCGGCTCCTGAGGAAATACAGTGCTCCGGACATTCAGGCGTCCAAGAGCAAATCCAAGATGATGCCTATGTTCATATGACTTTTCAATCTGGAACAAAGGGCCATCTTCACAGTTCTTGGATTTGGCCTGAAAACTCCAGATGCATGAGGATTATCGGTAGTAAAGGAATGCTCGTTTACGATGAAATGAAGCAGACAGTGACTTTGCACAAAAAGAGAATAGGGGAAGATCTAGAAAATATTGATGAAGGTGAAGAGACTTTATTTGAGGGATCAGCCCAACCGCTTAGGTTAGAAATGGAACATTTTGTTCATTGTATCAAAACACGTGAGACTCCGATATCTGATGGATTGAGCGGCTTAGCCGTGATTCGAGTCCTTGAATCTCTCGAGCTTAAAAATGAAAAAAATAATTAAGCTGTTATTCATCTATCCTCAATTGCCTCTATTCTGCCAAAAATAGGGGAATTATTGTCTATTTCAGCCGAGTTTTCCCTAATCTTTTAAATAAGTTAAAAATTAAAGCAAATTGCCTTTGAAAAAAAAATGATCAGTGATTAAATGCCATCGAAATTTTTATTAAAATTAACTATTTTAACTAAGAAATTCATCGACTAGGATTCATCATAAAACAATGCTATCACCCTCACTAACGACGCAAACTTTGGAATCATTCGTTCCCGATATACTAGCGGTTTCGATGAGTGCACAAAATTTGTTTGGGTTACCATGGTTCACTAACTCTACTTTGGTTGCATTAGTTGTTCTTGTGCTTGTTCTCACTGCTTTCAGGAAGGCTACAAAAAATATGCAGCTTGTGCCTTCTGGCTTTCAAAATTTATTCGAAGCGCTGATTGAGCTTCTTTACGACAACGTGGAACAGATAGTTGGTCCTAAAGTGGCCAAGCAATGCTTTCATCTAATTCTTACTATTTTCGTATACGTGTTAGTTGCTAACTGGTTTGGGCTTTTACCAGGTGTCGGTACTATTGGTGGAATGAATAGTGATGGCTATGTCGTAGAGCCTCTAATCCGCCCGGCCACCGCAGATTTAAACATGACACTTGGAATAGCATTAAGTTTCATGGTTTTGTGGATAATCCTAACAGTTAAAGAAGCAGGTATTATCGGATTTTTAAAGCATACATTTTGTCCTCCTGGAGGGATTGTGGGTTTCATGAAGTACGCTCTGATACCACTCTTTATGTTTGTTGGAGTTATTGAGGTGGTTTCTATCGCATTAAGACCAGTTTCATTATCGCTCCGACTTTTTGGAAATGTTTTTGCTGGAGAAACTTTATTGCACGAAATGGGTGGTTTAGTTAAAGCTGGTGGACCGATAGTTGAGTTCATCTGCAGGGTTTTAGTCCCTCTACCTTTTTATTTCATGGAAATACTAGTCGGTGCACTTCAAGCAATGGTATTTGCACTTTTATGTACTATTTATATTCAACTTTCAACCGCGCATGATGAGGAGGAAGGGCATTAAACGATAACAATTTTAGTGTTGTGACCATGCAAAGTCAGTGGGCGGCACCGAAACAAATACAAACCAAATAATAAAAAATGATATTAGAAACATTATCACTACTAGCTGAAATCAACGGTTCAATTACACTTGGACTCGCTGGTCTTGGCGCTGGAATTGGCATTGGATTAGTAGGACTTGGTGCTTCACAAGCTACCGGTCGTAACCCTGGTGCTTCTGGTAAGATTCTTACAATTTCCATTGTTGCGATGGCCTTGGCTGAGGCGATTGCGATTTATGGATTGATTCTAGCCTTCCAAGGAAATTAATTCATTATTGCCCTGCTTTACTAGTCATTAAACGCGAGTAAGGCAGGGCAAAAAACTAAATTATTTTATGGACCTTATAAATAATATTTTTGGAGTAATCGCCGCAGCAGGAGCTGATGCGGCAGGTAAGCAGTCGATTGCTGAACAATTTGGTTTTGATTGGTACAAACTTATCGCTCAGGTTCTTACTTTCGTTGCCGTATGGTTCATCCTGAAGTGGAAAGCCTATGGTCCAATTCTCGAAATGTTGGAGAAGCGCAAACAGCGTATTGCTGAGGGTGAGGAAAATTTAAAGAAGATTGCTGAAGATCTTAAAGATGCCGAAGCTACAAAATCCGAGATTATTTCTGAAGCCAATGCGAAGGCCGAAAAAATGATCAGTGAAGCCAGAGAAAGCGCGGAGGCTGTTGCTGAAAAGAAAAGAGAAGAAGCCGGAAAAGAGGCAGCTTCTATAGTTGCCAAAGCTCATGAGGCCGGTGCATTGGAGCAAGATCAGCTTCGTGCTGAACTCAAAAGAGATGTGGGTCGATTAATCATTGATACAACGACTAAGGTCACTGGCAAGGTGTTGACCGATGATGATCAGAAAAAAATAAACGAAGAAACAGCCTCACAAGTTTCTCTCTAATAGAATTAATACGAAATAATATGAAGGTCAGTAAAGACGCAGCACGTTCCGCAAGACAGCTCCTCCGATTGAGCTATAAGGAGGGGTTGCTAGATAATGACCGCATCAAAGAAATTACTACTAAAGTTTCTGAGGCCAAGCCGCGAGACTTCCTCGCTATTCTTCAGGAATACGGAAGGCTGGTCCGTCTTGATGTTGAGCAAAGGCAGGCCATAGTTGAAACTGCAGTAGAAATAGGTGCACAGGAAGGAAATACTGTTATTGAAGATCTTCGCCGGAGATATGGCAATGATCTTACAGCCGAATTTAAGGTAAATCCTGAACTCCTAGGTGGTATGCGTGTAAAGGTAGGAAGTGACGTTTGGGATGGTAGCGTTAAGGCAAGACTAACTGAATTAAAAAACAGACTTTAAACATTAAATTTAACTAAACTAAAACTTAAAGGGAAAACTCTCATGAGCAATATCCTACAGGAACTAGAAACACAAATTGCTGAACTTAAAACAGCAGTAACTAAATCTAACGTTGGAACCGTTCGTCAAATTGGTGATGGTGTTGCGAAAGTCGAAGGACTGAGTGATGTCATGCTCAATGAAATGATCGAGTTTCCGGGTGGTCTTTATGGGCTTGCTCTTAACTTGGAGGAAACAGAAGTTGGATGCATTCTTCTCGGTGAAGGTCTCGACATCAAAGAGGGCGATGAAGTCAAAACGACCGGCAAGCTTCTTCAGGTTCCAGTTGGAAAAGAACTCCTTGGCCGTGTAGTAAACGCATTGGGTCAGCCAATTGATGGTAAGGGCGACATTGCTTCTACTGAAAACTATCCCGTCGAAAAAATTGCTCCTGGTATTATTCCAAGACAATCTGTTAGCCAGCCACTTCAAACTGGTATCATGTCTGTTGACGCGATGATTCCTATTGGTAGAGGGCAACGTGAGTTGATTATTGGTGACAGACAGACTGGAAAGACCACGATAGCCATTGATACCATCATTGCTCAAGCTAAGCAGAATAAAGCTGCCGAAGAAAGTGGCGAGAAAGATTTTCGCCCTGTTTATTCTATTTATGTTGCTATTGGACAGAAGCAATCCAGTGTCGCGCGAATTATTTCGACCCTAGAGGCTGCGGGTGCTCTTGAGTATACCACGATCGTGGTTGCTTCTTCATCTGATTCAGCTACTAACCAATTCTTATCTGCCTATGCGGGTGCAGCTATGGGTGAGTGGTTTATGGATAATGGAATGGATGCTTTGATTGTTTTCGATGATCTTTCCAAACACGCTGTAGCATACAGACAGGTTTCGCTTGTTCTTAGGCGTCCTTCTGGTCGTGAGGCCTATCCTGGTGATGTTTTCTATCTCCATTCACGTTTACTTGAGCGTTCAGCTAGACTAAATGAGGACAACGGAAACGGCTCATTAACTGCGCTACCCATTATTGAAACTCAGGCAGGTGACGTTTCAGCTTATATTCCAACGAATGTTATTTCTATTACTGATGGTCAAATTTTTCTTGAGACTGATCTATTCTTGAAAGGTATTCGACCTGCTATCTCGGTTGGACTTTCTGTTTCTAGAGTTGGTTCTGCAGCTCAGACCAAGGCGATGAAAAAGGTTTCCGGTAAGACTAAATTACAACTTGCCCAGTTCCGTGAGAAAGAAGCGTTTGCTCAGTTTGGATCGGACCTTGATGATTCTACAAAGGCTCTTCTTGAGAAAGGTAATCGGATCGTTGAGTTGTTTAAACAGACTCTCTCTGATCCCAAAGCCCTTGAGGTTCAGGTTGCAGTCTTATTTGCGATGGAGAATGGATACTTCGATGATGTTCCTGTTGATAAGATTAAAGATTGTCAGGCTAAGATGGAGGAATTTCTGACCACAAGAAAAGAAGCTGTCATGGCAAAAGTTCTTCAAGAGAAAGCGTTAACTGACGAAGTTACGAGTGATCTAAAATCTGCCATCGAGGACTTTAAGAGTTCATATTCAGCATAATTAATCATTTATTAAATCGTGGCCAATCTCCAAGACATCAAACGAAGGATCAAGTCGGTCAAGAATACGGCTCAGATCACTAAGGCTATGGAACTGGTAGCCTCTTCTAAGATGAAAAAGGCTCAGGATCAAGCTTTGGCTGGAAGACCTTATGCCGGAGTGATCAATAAGATTTTGGCTCATCTTTCCCATGATGAAGCCGAGCTTGATGAGTGCCCCTTACTCAAAGTCCGTGAAGTGAACCGAGAATTGTTCATCGTTATCTCAACGGATAAAGGTTTGTGTGGTGGGCTCAATTCGAACCTCATGAGGTCAGTAATGCAAGATTCATCTGATGATACGTCTTATGTCACTATTGGAAGTAAGGGTCGTAGCGCTTTAGCGCTTGCTCAAAAAGATCTCATCGCAGATTTTCCTGTCAGTGATCCAGTTACCTTTAAAGAAATTAGCATAGTTACCAAATTTGTAATCGAAAAGTTTGAGGCTGGTGAAGTGGATCGTGTGAGCGTTGCATTCACTAATTTTGTTAATACTCTTAGTCAAAGGCCTATTGTTCAAACCCTTCTGCCAGTTGAGGATACTTCTATCACTGATAAAAAAGATTACGAGGGGTTAGAAGAAGGCGACGATTTATCCGAGGTTTATAATGTTCCAGAAGGTGGATACATCTATGAGCCCGACTCCACCAAGGTCTTTAATTTGATTTTACCACATTACCTTAAGTATCAATTGTACCAGATGGTCCTCGAGGCTCGAGCCTCTGAGCATTCAGCGAGAATGGTTGCCATGAAAAATGCATCTGAAAATGCAAAAGAGATGATTGACGAATTAACCCTTCAATATAACAAAGTACGTCAGGCAGCTATTACCAGTGAGCTTCTTGAAATCACGACTGCACAGCTGGCCCTTGAATAATTTTAAAACAGTAATTTAGATAAATTAAATTTAAAGAACATGAGCGATAATACCGGAACCATTGTCCAAGTGATTGGCCCTGTCGTCGATGCCGACTTCTCGAAGGCAGACGGCTTACCTAAAATCTACAATGCCTTGGAGATTGAATATGAAGTCTATGGCAAGCCAAACAAACTAACTCTTGAAGTTCAACAGCACTTGGGTGACGGCTGGGTCCGTGCCGTTGCGATGTCCTCTTCAGAAGGTCTAAAACGTGGAATGGATATTAAAGATACAGGAGCTGCAATTTCTGTGCCCGTTGGTGATGAAGTTCTAGGAAGAATTTTTAATGTTACTGGTGATCCTGTAGATGAGCGCGGTGATGTTAAGACTGAGAAACGTTATCCTATCCACCGTGCTGCCCCACCTTTAACAGAGCAGGACACTTCGGCTACAATTCTTGAAACTGGTATTAAAGTGATTGATCTTATCTGCCCGTTTACTAAGGGTGGAAAAGTGGGTGCCTTCGGTGGTGCTGGAGTTGGTAAGACTGTTGTTATCATGGAATTGATCAACAATATTGCCAAAAACCACGGTGGTTATTCATTATTTGCAGGGGTTGGAGAAAGAACACGAGAGGGTAACGATTTGTACTGGGAGATGTCAGAAGCTGGCGTGATCAATCAGGAAAATCTTGCAGAATCAAAAGTTGCTCTCGTTTATGGTCAGATGAACGAGCCTCCTGGAGCCCGTTTGCGTGTGGCCCTTTCAGCTTTAGCCATGGCGGAGTTTTTCCGTGATGAACAAAACCAAGACGTTCTACTATTTGTTGACAACGTTTTCCGTTTTTCTCAGGCAGGTTCTGAGGTGTCAGCGCTTCTTGGAAGAACACCATCCGCGGTGGGTTACCAACCAACACTCGCAGCAGAGATGGCTCAGCTTCAAGAAAGAATTACTTCAACGACTAAAGGATCTATTACCTCATTCCAAGCGGTGTATGTTCCAGCTGATGACCTTACTGACCCAGCACCAGCTAATACTTTCGCTCACCTAGATGCGACAGTTGTGCTCGAAAGAAAGCTAGCAGAGCTTGGAATTTATCCTGCGGTTGATCCTTTATCATCTACTTCCCTAGCGCTAGCCCCTGAGGTTGTCGGTCAGGAACATTATGAAGTCGCTCGTGGCGTTCAGCAGGTTCTGCAGAAGTACAATGATCTTCAGGATATTATTGCTATTCTTGGAATGGATGAACTCAGCCCAGAAGACAAGCTCACTGTAGCTAGAGCACGTAAAATTCAGAAATTCCTTTCTCAGCCATTTTCTGTTGCTGAGGTCTTTACCGGGACTCCAGGAGTTTATGTTCCAGTTGACGAGACTATTACAGGGTTCAAAGAGATTTTAGAAGGTAAACACGATTCAGTATCTGAAGATAACTTCTACATGAAGGCGGGCATTGATTCTGTTGAAAAATCTTAATTTCAATTAAATAAAATCCTTCCCAATGAAACTTGAAATCGTTACCCCTGAAGGAGAATACTTCAACGCTGAGGTAGAGACAGTAGAGCTCCCAGGAACTGATGGACACATTGGAGCATTAGAAAACCATGCTCCGTTGGTCACAATGATCAAGGAAGATTGGGATGATGATTTGATTTATACAATCAACAAAGAAACAACTGAGCTAGCTCTGGGTCCTGGATTCGTAGAAATCTGCCCAAACAAAGTTTCAGTTTTGACTGACTGGGTATATTCAGAAAATGATGATATTGATGTGGATGCTGCTGAAGATGCCCTTAAGCGAGCCAAAGAGGCATTAGAAAATGTCTCTGAAGAAGACATTGAGGTAGCCAAAGATTTAGAGCAGGTCATTTCCAAGTCAATGGCACAAATTACTGTCAAAACTCGCTCAAAAGCCAAATAGTTATTTCGAATCTATAAAGCCTACTGCTTTTTGGTTTACAATTCTCATCTATTGAGGATCTTCCTTGATGATGTATCAATTTAAGGCATTTAAAAATGTTTTATTTTCCTTTGGGTTTCTAGTTTTCATCTCATCCTCTGTTTGGTCTCAGGGCACAACCAGCCTCTGGAAAGTGACAGCTGAAGGATCAGATCGTACTATTTATTTGGGTGGCTCTATTCATATCTTAGG
>JACETS010000063.1 GCA_013911195.1 Verrucomicrobiales bacterium
CGCAAATGCTGCCCTAGAAAAACTCTTTGCTCCAAAACAACGGTCAGAACTTGATGCGATGATGCAAGCCAAATTACCTGACAATTGGAGGCCTAATGAAATTACTCAAGATCAAGCTCAATCAATAATTAAGAAATTCACCCTCCGAGCAATGCGTAGACACACATCGGATGTAACCATCAACAACATCTTAAAACCTCTAAAAGACAAGACCGGACCTGAGCTTTTAAAAGCTCTAAAATTTGAAATGAAGGCCATCATGCTTTCTCCAAAGTTTCTTTATCGTGGACTACTTATGGAAAAGTTTCCCGGGCAACAAAGACCTGTCGATGACTACGAGCTAGCTGAAAGGCTGTCCTATTTTCTTTGGGAAGATAGACCAGACGAGACACTTATGGACCTAGCCATGAAGGGAGACCTTCATAATAAAGAAACGCTTAAAGAACAAGTTGATAGAATGTTAAAGTCCCCAAAGTCAATCAGCTTGGCAGAAAGCTTTGGCGTCCAATGGCTAGGTATTGCCAACTTGGATGAACTTATTAAAGAGCCCATCTCCCATCACTCCTTAAGACATCAACCTGTTCTTTTCCTTAACCATCTCTTCACCCAAGACCGTCCTGTGATAGAGCTTATTAGTTCAAAAACAACTTTTGTGAATCAAGGAGTCTCAGGTTTCTATGGCCAAGACCGGGCAAGGATGACCCGCTTCTCAAAGCCCAAAGGGATCGAGAGAACAAAAACTCCATTCGAGGAATTCACTCTCGAAAAAGCCACCTGGCGCGGAGGCATTATCACAATGCCTGGAATACTAACCATGAACCGTGGCCCTATCCAAAGAGGCACATGGCTCTTGCGACGAATTCTTGGAGTGAGACTTGGCGAACCGCCAGCAGACATCCCTCCCATCAAACCATCACCACGTGGCCAGAACTTAACTTTTAGAGAAAGGTTTGAAAGACATCGTAGTGATGCAAGTTGTGCACGCTGTCATGAAAAAATTGATCCTCTTGGATTTTCTTTGGATCATTATGATGCGAAAGGACAATTTCTTCAAAATAAAGACGCCTTACCGGACGCGTCAGGTAAACTTCCGACCGGTGAAAGTTTTAAAAACTATGCTGAACTAAAGGAAATATTAGTAACATCACAAAAAGAAAAGATCGTTCGTAATTCAGTAGAAAGAACATTATCTTATGCCATGTGCAGGAAGCTGACTCGTCATGATCAACCCACCATTGATCTGATCACAAAAAATATTGTCAAAGACAATGGCACATGGAAAGATCTCTTCGTAGAAATTGTTAACAGCCTACCCTTCAGAGAAACTATATTTGCTGAAAAAATTAAAGGATGAGTAAAAGCTGGAATATAAAAAGAAGAACTTTTTTGAGAGGAGCAGGAGCTCTCGTTCCTCTACCTTTCCTGAACCTGATGGAAGCCAAAGGCACGAAGCCAATCATCGGGTCCAAGGCTAATCATTCCCCTTTAAGGTTTATCACTCTTTTTAAACCCAACGGCGTGCACCCTCCTTCTTGGAATATCAATGGAGGAACAGAAAACGATTTCCGCATGTCCCCCCTCATGAAGCCTTTTTCAAAGCATCGGGATGATCTTTTGATTTTCGATAATATGGGTGACTTTGGTTTTTCTTCCCACAGTAATTCGACACGGCGATTCCTATCCGGTCACCACAAGAACCGCAAGACGGCATCTGTTGATCAAATTATTGCGGAAAAGATTGGCGGTGACACAGCTCACCGTTCACTTGAACTGACAACTGAAGGACTATTTGTTAACCAAATCGGTTGTAGCTATATATCATACGATCAGAAAGGGCAGCCGCTGCCTCGAGAAAGTGATCCACAACTGGTATTTGATCGATTGTTTCGGAGTCCAAGTCAGGATCCGAAAAGAAGGAACGAATTCACAAGCCTTCTTGACCGTGTCAGTGATGATGCAAAAGCGTTAAAAAGAAAGTCTGGAAAAGAGGACAATGAAACGCTTGATGAATATTTTACAGTCCTAAGGGAAACTGAAAAACGTTTAGAAAGAATGAATGTAGGGACCAACAGTAGCGTTGATTTTTCAACCCTGAAGCGCCCCGACACACCTGTTACCCTTAATGATCAAGTCGAAGCGATGCTCGATGTAATGGCAATGGCTCTTTGGACTGATTCAACACGTTGCATCAGCTATATGCTCGGAAACAGTAACAGCCGATTGATTTTTGATTTCCTTGGAATCCAAAAACAGCACCACTACCTGTCCCACTTTTTTAGAAACTTCAGCCGTTCCAACATTGACTCACTTTTGAAGATTAGTCTTTGGCATATGGAGAAATTTGACTCTCTATTAGCCAGACTCAAACGATACAAAGATGGCCAAGGATCACTTCTCGAAAACTCGGTTGTTCTTTTCGGTTCGGGAATGGGACACAGTGATAACCATACTGCACAACGTATCCCCATTATATTAGCTGGCCAAGGAGGAGGCATGTTAAAGACTGGCCGTTATCTTAGATACTCTAAAAATCAGGAATTAGGACGCCTTCACATGGCTCTCATGCAAAAGTTTGGAATCGACAAAGATTCCTACGCAAACTCATCCGCTCCATTACCTGGTCTCGACGGCAGCCCATTTGACGAATTCAAAGAACGCCCCTTTGAAAGTTGGGTCAAGAAAGGTCAGGGAACCATCACTGCTCAAGGTCGTTTGCGTATGTCGGATAATCTTGATGAAGCGAAAATATTTTATATCGACGTTGAAGGTAAACCTTCTGTTCGTATTGAAATTAACTTTGGTGACTTCCACAGCTTCAATGTTGCCTACCATGTTGGAACTCCTATCAAGCTAAGTGGAAACAGTAGTGATAAAAATGGACAACTTGTAATTAACAAAATTACAGGAATCACTTCCCTGTTTGGTAACAGTAATCCTGGCAAAGCAAACGGTTAAGCTGAACCTATTCAGTAGCACCGCAATAACACGCGGCAGGTGGTATAACATCAGCGCTAACCCAAGCTAAACGAAAAGCTCTTTCAGCATGCCTTGCTTCTCCTGTGCGACCTTGACCGTTTAAAGCATCCCTTAACCCTAAGAGAGCCCAACCATTTGCAGGATAAACCTCAAGGTCACGAATAAATATTTTTTCAGCCTCTTTGTATTTACCCTCGACAATAAGTAAAGCACCATAGGAATGACGTGCCGGCATCATCCAAGGAGCTGGCTCGGCATAGACAAA
Source organism: Verrucomicrobiales bacterium (assembly GCA_013911195.1). Lineage (GTDB taxonomy): Bacteria > Verrucomicrobiota > Verrucomicrobiia > Verrucomicrobiales > DEV007 > EC70. The sequence goes on from JACETS010000063.1 coordinate 3,242, forward strand.
CTTCTCCTCTATTGCCACGGCTTTTTTAAGTTCTTCCAGCCCTTCAGATCGCCGCCCCGCTTTAAAGGATGCCTCACCTCTTAAAACATGTTGCGCTATTTTCATGACCTCACTTGCTGGTTGATTTCCAAGATTACGCTCCTTGCCATTTAAAAATTCAACCGCCTCATCAAGTAAAATGATATGTTCAGCTGCTTTTTTATGGCGACCAGTATTGGCGTAGGCCACCCCCCGAGCATAATGCTGCATTGCTTTTCCAACGAATGCCCACTCTGGAGGAGATGGTTCCTTTAGAATTTCCTCCCACATACCGAAACGAACAAGAACATGCCACTTACTGGCAGCAACGCCATCACTAAAGCCTGCTAAAGCCTCCATTAGAGTAGGCGGAACCTCCCTTTCGATGGCACGCGAAGCTGAAAGGGCTTCTCGCCGGCGGCCCTGCATCGTTGCCGCCCAGGCCAAAAAATGTCTATTGTGTGCCATGTAAACACGGTACTCACCAGCATTGGGATCACCTTCAAACCAAGCATCATCAAGTGCTGCCGCACGACGGTTACAATTAGCGGCATCATCGTATCTCCCCGTTTGCATCCAAATATGGGAAGGCATATGAACTAGATGTCCAGCCGCCGGAATAAGATTAACAAGTCTGTCGGCTGCAGGCTCTGCGAGCTCCGGCCAAGGTGAAGACTCCATCGTATGAATATACAAATGATTTGCGGCAGGATGATTGGGGTGTTGACGCATAACTCCCTCGAGAATTGCCCGAAATTGAGGTGTCTTCTTTACTGCTTCTCCCTCCAGAGTCCAATAATTCCATGGCTGCATACAAATCATCGCTTCCGCAGTCCAGACCGCTACATCAGGATCCATCGGGAACTTTTTCATTACCTTGTTCATCTGAGAGAGATAAGCTTCATTTTGTTCGGTTAGATCCTCAGGGACTGGCCATTGGTATCGATGGACTAATGCCTCAATAAGGGCCCTGTTTGCTCCATTCTCTCGTTCTCTGTGCTTAAAAGCCTGTTGAGTAGCTGCATAGGACCATTGATCCTTCGGCTTATCAATTCCAGGATTGTTCTGATTAGGCCCTCCAGAATAACCGATACCCCACCATGCCATAGCAAAGCCCGGATCAATACGAGTGGCTTCTCGGAAAGATGAGATAGCACCATCAAAGTTATAACCAAGCATTAATGCCATTCCTTGATCATACCAACGCCTAGCCTCTTCTGATTCAGTAACAACTTCCCGTCGATAATCTCCTAAACGATCCAGAATCATTGGAGGAGTTGGATCCGGTAACGGTGGAAGCGAGGCCTTAGTTTTAGTTTGTTTTTCAGCAGATACATTAAGGCATCCACTAACAATTATTAGACCAAAAAATAAGTTCTTCATTTTAATATATTTTATATAGGAATTTATTAGGATTACTATTTAGTTCTGCATATTTTCTGGCAAGATCAAAAAAGGGTGCCACCATAGAAATGGTAGCACCCTTTAAGTTTGATAATTTTACTTTTTAGTACTAACTCCACTAGTTCCTTGACCACCTGATACAGGAGACCAATGCTGAGCACGAATCCTCCAAGAATCTCCCTCCTTTGCAAAAACTACAGTTGCCCGAGTCATGTAATGATCCACTGCGGGCCTTCCTACTTGCTTTTCAGAACCCTCTGCATAAAACATAGCAACAGCAACTTTGCCAGGCTCGACCGGAACAACTGTTATATGTACAGGCCTAATTGTATTATTTTCGATTTCATTAAATTGCGCATCCTTTTTAACAAATTTTAAAAAGCCACCACTGGACCAAAACTGATAAGAACCTTTATCCGAAATCATTGAAGTCCAATGCTTCTTATTGTTCGCCATTTCATACATTTTGAGTACTGCATTAGTGACTTCCTCAACATCCTTGGAATCATTTGATTTGCCGTGATTATCAGCAAACGCCACACCAAGACACCCAGTAATAACCGATAGTAATAATAATAACTTCTTCATTTTATTTTTCTATAATTTAAAAAGCTGGAGAAACGCCTCCGGCTCATACTATCACTTATATAAATAAGCTAAATTTTAAGACAAGACTAAAAATCTAACTAAATGGCAAAATTATGTTAAAAAAATTATTTCAAGGGTCTAGACTTAATCTCTTTGCTCCAAGACTCCCACATTTTGGCAAGCTCTTTCGTCTTTGCTTGATTGGTTTTTGCCAAGTTATTCATCTCAGATGGGTCATCCTTAAGATCATAAAGCTCCCACGAAGTTTTTCCCTGACGGACTGCTTTCAAATCACCTTGTCTGATTGCATTAGCTCGACCAAAATGCCAGTATAATTCTTTATGAGGTTCTCTCTTCTTGCCCTCAAAGATTGGCAATAATGATTTACCCATCGGAAGCTTAGTTTTTTTACCGTTGATTTCCTTCGGGTATTTGGCTCCAGTGATATCCCTGAACGTCGCAGAAATATCAATAATATGTCCCACCTGATCAGTCATACCTGGCTTTATAACACTTGGCCAATGAGCAATGAAAGGCGTTCTCGTCCCACCCTCATAATCGGTCGACTTGAATCTTCTATAGGGAGTATTACTGGCATTGGCCCATCCAACCGAAACAGTACGATAACTCTCGACAGGACCAGGAGGAATCTTAGGCGTTGTGTTGGGTTGTTCCGGGCAGGCCCCGTTATCGGTTAAAAAAAGTATTAATGTATTCTCCCATTTTCCCAGTTCCTTGACCTTAGCAAACAAGCGTCCCAAGTTTTGGTCAACGCGATCAATCATTGCCGCATAGACAGCCATCTTTAGATCCTCTTCGTCTTTCTGTTTTTCAGATAATTCGTCCCATGCTTTCGATGCGCGCGGACTCAACTTATGGTTAGGTCCAATGATTCCCATCTTATTCATTCTCGCAAATCGCTGCTTTCGAATTTCATCCCAGCCGATTTTATATTTACCACGGTACTTAGCAATATCCTCTGGCCAGGCATGAAGAGGATAATGAGGTGCCGTGTAAGGAAGATATAACACAAAAGGTTTATCTTCGCCTTTATACTCATCAAGTCGTTCCATTGCGTAGTCAGTGAATGCGTCCGTTGTATAAAATTTCTTATCAGGGTTGGTATACCCCATTATTACCTTATCTTCGATAGCCCAACGTCTAAGTCTGTTCTGACCTTTTCTACCGGGAAGACCCTCGCCTGCACGAGCTTCAACGCCAGGGTTAAAAAAATTACAACATCCATCAGCGAGCCCATAATAACGATCAAATCCACGAGTCGTTGGGAGTGGGTTTTGGTGCCACTTTCCAGATATAATGGTTCGATAGCCAACCGTCCGAAGCACTTCTCCAAAAGTGGCTCCATGCTCCATATTATTATCCCCAATGGAATAGGCATAGTTACCCGTTAGAAGCTCCGCACGTGTAGTATGACACTTAGCCGTATTATAGAACTGGGTAAAACGGAGCCCCTCCTTTGCAATTTTATCTAAGTTCGGTGTTTTCACCTCACCTCCATAGCATCCGATATCAGAGTACCCCATATCATCGACCATGATGAGTATTATATTCGGTCTACTTTGGTCTGCAGCTTCTGATAAAATGGGACCACAAATAAAATTGCAGATAAGAAGAGTTAATAATGAGAGTTTCATAAAAGATATTAATTCACTTTAGCAGTAAATTTTGAAATTGGCAGCTCCTCAATTTACCAAAATTTAGATGAAATTGATAACTCTTGAATTGTTAGAAATAGAGAATTTTTGGAATTAAAGGCCTATCTGGTCCTAAAAGTCTTACTTGTAATCAATTCTAAAAATAAATCTCGAAAACCTTTATCGCCACCCTTGGCTAAATTGGCTTCCACTAGCTGCTTAATTTCGTCCCTTTCAGCATAATTAGGACGCCGACCGATAGCATAAGTAAGCAACTTCTCTGAAAGGCAGGCTCCAAATAAATTAATATTTTTAAGTACGTATTTTTTTAGATCATCAATATCTTCAAATGTATTCCCACCAGGAAACTCTCCTTTGGCTTCAACCAACTGACCATTCTTTCTTTCATCCTGACCTTTATCATTCTTTGACCAAACCGGATAATGGGTTCTCCATCGTCCAATAGGATCAAAATTCTCAAGAACAAATCCAATAGGGTCAATCTTTCGATGACAGGAAGCACACTTAGCGTCTTTGGTGTGTGCTGCCATTAATTCTCTTACACTCTTAGTACCGCGAGTGTCTGGTTCTATGGCTGGAGTACCAGGTGGAGGGGGTGGAGGCGGATCTCCAAGAATATTCTCCAGCACCCAAACCCCACGAACGACTGGTTGAGTTTCTATCCCATTAGAAGTCGCTGTAAGCATACCAGCTTGAGTGAGCAAGCCACCAAATCGTGCATCTTCAGGTATTTCAATACGCGCTATACCCCAGTTAGGAATCTTTACTTTTTGCCCGTAAATCTCGTTAAGCAATCTCTCATTGCCCCAAGTAAAATCAGGTTTAATAAATGTTTCAAGTTTCCGATTGGTCTTGAGGATTTCCTTAAATGAAAGAACAGCCTCCGCAATCATTCCCTTTCGGTGACCTGGCTGCCAACCGATCAATTTGTGATCAGGAATAAAGCCTTCTAGACGACGAAGTTTTAACCATTGCATCATGTAATCTGATACAAAAGACTCAATTTGATTAGAATCTATCAAGCGGTTCGCTTCGGCTTTAAGTCCGTCAGCAGAGGATAAGGCACCAGAAGAAGTTGTCGCAATTAATTGATCGTCTGGAGGAGCGCCCGTTAAAAAATATGACAACCGTGACGCTAAATCCCATTCATCAAGTAACCCTGGTCGATGGCCTCGATAAAGGAATCGCGGTGAAAGAAGAGCTGTTCGAATAGCCAAATGAAACCCTTCTTCAAGACTATATCCTGCCTTTATATGATCAAAAATAATATCACTGTATTTGGTCAGATCCTCTTTGCTGACAGGCCGCCGAAATGCTTTTTTTAGAAACCATTCCATGATGGGTCGAACTTTTTCTTCTGGCTTCTCATATTCAGAACCTGCCGCAAAGAATCGAGGAACCAATTCTTTGCGTCGCTTAATCTCCTTATTATCTTCTTTTACATTAAATGGACCAGTAATCTCCAAGGAATGAACTTGTAGTGCAGGTCCTTCCTCAAAAAGTTGATAGGTGAAAACTGGATCAACGAAGCCTATTCCCTTAACGAGACGATTAACAACCTCCTGAATTTTCTCTTTTGAATGATCCAGACCATTAAGATTAAGATTTGGGTCATCACGATTTTTCTTAAGATTTTCCCAGGCTGATCCACGCTGAAGCCCTCCATCAATCTCAGCACCACTCCATGTCGCAAAGAGTCGCTTATCTCTAGTAAGCATATCCCTAGCCAGTTCTCCGAAACTTGGCGAACCAATAAAATCAGAAGGAGGTCGATCAGTCGGCCTAGCAATAAGAGCATTAGCAAAATAAAGCACCGGAACCTCTGTTGGCTTGAGCTCAATTTCACACTCGATAATTTTGGGAGTTGTAGAATCAACTTCAAGTTCAGCGACCTTACGCATTGTTCCAATGCTCTTACCCTCATCACCTTCAACTGGCCAGGCATAAACCCATAACTTCATGGGACCATCAAAATTAGGAATAGCAATTGAACCCGGTGCAAAAGTGGAGGCATTAATCCTTAGCTTATAAGTTCCAGGAATCTGAACTTCATACTTTGCCGGCCATATGCAGGAATCTGAAATTCTTGCCGTACGGGCAGCCAAACGAATTGCATCTCCAACGACTCGACCAGCAGTTTCGGCAAAGGTAAATTCTTTTGGGTTAACCTTCAATGTGACCGGGTCAATCGCGCGCGAATTGGGTGGAAACAGAGCGTCCGCGGCCTGGGTGGCGGCTTCAAAATATGCCTCCATAAGAGATGGTGAAACCATGAGACCGGCCGCTGAATTATCAAAACCATTCCTTTCAGTGTCGGGAGGAAATTCGTTAGGCACCTCGAAATCAATTCCTAATAACGATTCAATGGAACGTTCGTACTCGCTAGTATTAAGCCTTCTTAGAACTCCTTTATCCGAAGAGTTATTTTTCAAACTTAAATGAAGAGCATTAACTGCAGAGCTTCGCTCCTCTAAACTCGGTTGTTTCTTTTTTTTAGGTGGCGGCATTTCGCCATCCCTTACACGTTTCAAAACACGCTCCCATTGGTCTAAGGTCTTTTCTTCGTTTAAGTCAGCTGATCTTAAATATTCCAGATCAAAGTCACCTTTAGTTGTATCTGAATCATGACAATCCATACAATATCTTTCAAGGAATTGGTGAGAACTGTCAGACAATGCAGTCAAAGATAACGATATAACACTGGTGACAATCACCACTGCAAATTCTAGACTCCGGTCTCGGAGATTGAAAATCACAGCAACGCTTCGTTCAAATTACGTGAAGCATTGGAGAATTTATCCACACCAACACCTAACTGTTGTAAAATAGAAATATAAAGATCGCCTAAAAGCTGATTCTCGTCAGCCTTGATGTGCTGACCATGCTTAAAACCACCTCCTGCAACTACCGTTGGAAGGTCATTATTTACATGAGCATTAGCATCTCCAATTCCTGTACCAGAGAGCACCAAAGTACTTTCCAAAAGCGGACGTCCTTCAGCGTCTGTCTTCGTCTTAAGTTGATCAATAAATCTAGCAAGGCAACGCATGTGTTCACGGTCAACCTTAACTAGTTGGGCTATTTTTCTTGGATCATTTCCATGGTGAGAAAGCATGTGATATCCGGACTTGAGAGCCTCTCCATCAATATTGAAAACTTGTCCCTCTCCACCAAGGAAAAGAGTAAGAACTCGTGAAGAATCAGTCTCCAACGCTAATGCCATCAGATCATACATCATCTCCTCCGCCTCAATCATAAGGCTTGGCGCTAATGGATCATAACTAGGTGGCTTTATTTCTACCTGAGGAACATCGGACCCATCAGTTTTCATTCTTCTTTGGATTCGACGTTCTACTTCACGAAGAGAGTCAAAATACTCTTCAAGTTTCTTGCGATCAGCATCACTCACATTTCGACTTAGTCGATTAGCATCGTCCAGAGCCGCATCAAGAGCGCTCCGCCCACTCTTCAAGATGTAATCCATTCGCTCCTGATCATCAGGCAGTGCGAAGAGTTTTCTATACAGTACACTCGGACGGGAAATCATTGGCATTGGTCTTCCCTTCACATCACGATTCATTGGAAATTTAGCCTTTCCTGCACTTAACTGAAGTGACTGATACCGAGTAGAAGTTCCAATATGCGAAGCCGCAAGCTGATCAAGAGAGATTGAATTCCTAGTCTTACCAGTCAAGAAGGTCTGCCAAGTATCATGGCCATCTGCTTTTGGGGGACGATGGTCAAATCCAGAAAAGATCGAAAAATCATCTCGATGCTCGGCGAGTGGTTTAAGCGTTGGAGATAATTCAAATTCAAAACCAGTTTGCTTCGGATAGATCGCCTTACGATGATAACCAAGGTAAGCACCTGTACAGACAAGACGCTTGGCTGAACCTGAGGAAGCCTTGGCATTATCCGCCAATAGAGGGCGGATCGACTCGAGCATGGGAAGGGCAAGGGTCACCCCGGTCGCCTTTAAAAAGCGCCGGCGAGAAGAATGAGAATCGTGATTCATGTAGCTGGAAAGTAAATGGAGGAATGGGCCCCATGGCCTTCCGCCGTTCACTTATTATCCGTGCCAATTTGCACTCAGTCAACACTAACTGAAGCTCTCAAAACCGGGCCTTCACATGAAGTGATACGGAGATCTGAACTCTAATAGATATAGAATGAGGACACTGCAGAGGGTCTAATCCTCCAGTTCACGGACCCGATAATAGCGTTGCCCAGTCTGCCCCGGTGAAAAATCATCGGTGAATTCCTTAAGATCACTGCCATCCTCAGCTTCGACCCCGTCATCAAGCTCTTCCCAGTCCTTAAGGTCATAAGAAAAATCAACACCATAGACTCGACCCGGTCGGGTCCTGAATGTAATAATGACCGCGTCACCATCCTTAATGACTTTTGTAATTTCGAATGGAAGAGGCTCAGTCAAGTCACCCATGCCTTGATTATAGATTGCTAAAACGTCCTCGTCTGTAAGAGCCGCATCGTAAAGCCTCAGGTCATCAATTTCCCCGGGGAATGGATTGCTCCCATTACTCTCAGCACCAACACCAAAATCACCGCTCCCTGCGAGGCTATTAACATCAGCCTCCGAACCTGCGGTCCCGCCAGGATTAATCGATAATTCACCATCAACGTAAGCGCGCAGTTCCTGAGTCTGAGTATCACGCAGGAAAACAAGATGACGCCAGGAATTATTGCCACTGAAAATATTATTGGTTTGAATTTCTGAATTTTGCCCATCCCCTGAACGAATGTTCCAAATTACCCCGCCCCCACCATCAGTCTCAGCCTGCCAGAACACGTTGCCTCCGTTCTGCCTCTGGAACATTTTCTTCCACCGGCCACCACCGTTCGAGGAACGGGCCCACAATGACACGCTAAAATCTTGATCCGCAAAGTTGAACGACTCATCACTGGCAGCGACAAGAAAGTTTGGGCCTTCACTGAATCCTGAAGCGTAACTTTTCGCAAAGAGGTTTGGAGAAAATGAATGACCGGAAACTCTTTTAGGGGCTCCGACAGCATCGATCGGAACACTATTCCCTGAGTGATCAGGAATACTCTTAATTATTTCTGAAACATTATTACCGAAAGTCGCGTCTTCCCCCATTAACCACCAACCGGCAAGCTCATCTTCTCGGGTGATCGAAGCAAAGTCACCGTTCCCGGCATTATAAATAGCCAAAGCATCTTCTTGCGTGAGGGCACTCCCATAAATCCTGAAGTCATCAATGTCGCCCACGAATGGAGCAGCGCCGTCACTCTGAGCACCGATCCCCAGCGGACCATTACCATTCAGTGTCCCGACTCCACCCTCATTCCCGGAAGTTCCTCCGGGATTAATTGATAACTGACCATCAACGTATGCCCGTAACTCACCATTAACACCATCACGCAGGAAGAGAACATGATGCCAGTCACTATTCCCGGCGAAAATGTTCTGTGTTTGAATCTCCGCGTTCCCGCCACCAGCATCCCTGATGTTCCAGATCACTCCTCCACCACCGTCCGTTTCTGCCTGCCAAAAGGCGCCGGCAGTTTTTTGAAAAAGTTTGGTATAACGGCCACCATTATCATCGGCCCTGACCCAAAGCGAAACGCTGAAGCTCTGCTCCTCAAAATCAAACGAACCGTCATAAGGAACCAACAAGTAATTAGGACCTATGCTCGAATGAGTGGCATAACTTTTCTCGAAAGGGAACGAAGTAAAAGTTACACCTTCAACCAGTTGCGGGAAACCCCGCCCATCAGCACTGACGCCTTTTTCCAAATGGCTGGAGATTTCAGTGACCCCAAGAACCTGAACGT
>JACETS010000064.1 GCA_013911195.1 Verrucomicrobiales bacterium
TCACTGGGAACATTCATTTTCAAACCAACAACATCTCTCGCCGCTTGAGCCGCTTTTAAAAGCATACCAATTCTCTCTAATTTTTGTCTTTTCCATTCGTCCTTATAAGCATTTTTATTGGCAACAAATTGGGGAAATGATTCCATTAATGTATCAATAATTCTCAATTTGTTGGCTCTCAATGAAGATCCCGTCTCAGTAACGTCAACAATGGCATCCACTAATTCAGGAACCTTTACCTCTGTTGCCCCCCAGCTAAATTCAACTTCAGCGTTAACTCCCTTACTCTTCAAAAAATCGTTTGTTAGACCTACACTTTCAGTTGCGATTCTTTTTCCCTCTAAATCTTGAACGGTTTGAATTGGAGAATCTTCGGGAACAACTAAAACCCATCGAGTTGGGTTAGTTGATGCTCGGCTGTAGGCTAGATCACAAATTACTTCAACGTCAGCACGATTTTCCGCAATCCAGTCCTTTCCTGTAATACCACAATCGAGAAAACCATGATCGACATATCTACCAATTTCTTGCGCTCTTATTAGCCTTAGCGCTAGTTCTTTGTCATCCGAGGTTGGCTTATATGATCGAGAAGACACATAAATATTCCATCCAGCTTTCTCGAATAGATCAAGAGTAGCATTCTGCAAACTTCCTTTCGGTAATCCTAATATTAAACTTTGTGAAGACATATATGATTTTCCGTATTATTGCGGGCGCATAGATTGCCCCCAATCGATCAAAGTGTCAATTAAAGCAAAGCATTTGCTGATAAAAATCCTTAAATCACTATTTCTGGGAAATTTTAACTACCCTCCTGCCTTTTTCAAGAATGTGTTCAGTAACCTTTCCATCAGGCCAACGTATAGTTAGAGAGTCATATTTTGGGTCAAAATATATGATATTACTAGATTGCGAAAGATAACCACTACCTTGATATATTTCATCAACACGAATCGAATCATTTAAACGAGAAGATTTAAAAATGACCCTAGAACCAGTTGCCAATGGGTTACCTGGATAACCTTTTAAGATCAATTGATTTGGTGGCTTTGCATCACTCTCTTTTTTAAAGGCTAACAATTCACCATTATTAATTGATATTACATAGTCTGGATGACCGTCTCCATTTAAATCCGTTTTCACTAATCCTCTACCATCGCCTCGAACAACAAGGCCACTCTTTGAGGCAGGAATAGTTTGAAAGTTTCCATTACCATCTCCAAGCATTAATTGACTCAGGCCACCACGAAAAGGAGGCGTTTCAAATTGTGGAGTTGAAAAATTTTGAACCACGTAAATATCAAGATTGCCGTCACCATTAACATCATTGAAATCTGTACCAAATATAGGTGCATTTTGAACCGTATTCGGCAAAGGATTAAATATCAGCTGCCCTTGTCCGTCATTAATCAAAATGCCAGACGAGAGTTCATTAACTTCAAAAACCAACGCATCACTAAGATTTGAAGGAGAGTAAATCTCACTGAGTGAAGAACTGGCAAATTTGTGAAAGGTTTTGAACTTTTCATTTAGAGAGGGAATTGCGGAAGTCGAACAACTCTTCCCTCTTATTGGCAATAGAACACCATCTTCGTATTTAGCTTCGACAATGCTTCTGGAGCCCTCACCCTCATAGTCACCATAATAAATTCTGACCGGTTTTTTAGTTGATGGGTGATACTTTGTATTTTGACCTGCATTTCCCACTAAATAATCAATATCCCCATCATTATCAATATCCGCGCCATTAATACTATTCCACCAACCCTTTATTTCAGACAACCCATACTCTTTTGTTTTATCTGAAAGTTTACCTGCTTCATTAATGAAAACTCGAATAGGTTCCCATTCTGCAGTCACTATTAAGTCGCTCCATCCATCATCATTGACATCTGTCCATAAAGCGGAAGTCACCATTCCTGAATTTGTTAAGTTACCGGCAATCTCACTCGAAGCTTCAATGAATCGAATTTTCTGACCTTGTAATGATTCGTTGATAAGCAATCGCGACTTCGGGCCTACGGGATATTCCCCGCTCACTACGCGGCTACCAACAAATAAGTCAATATCACCATCACGATCAAAATCAGCCCCGCAAACCACACTCCCATTATCTAAATTTTTTGGTAAAGCATCTTCATTTTCAATGCTAAAAGCACCAGAGCCATCATTAACATAGATTCTATCTCTTACTAATGGATCTCCTTTTTCATACTCATAGCTACCAGAGGAAACATAAAGATCCGCGTCACCATCAGAATCCGCATCTAAAAAAAGAACACCCATATCCTCATAATCAAAGTGCTTCTCAAAAGGGTCATTTTTAGAATTAACTTTAAATGTCCCTTTTCCATCACCTAAAAAAATAGCTCCTGACTGTCCTCTTGGACAACCTATAAAAAAATCTTCAGTCCCATTGCCATCAACATCAGTAAATGCAATTCCAGGACCGAGCTGAGATAATTTATTGGGCAATAAAGGTTGGTGGATAAAATCCTCATAGGGTCTTTCTTTATGGACGATTCCTTTCAACGAAGAGTGTAATGAAAACATCGGTATATCATTTTTATCAGAATCCAAAGAATCAGAATTCGTTGACTGAGTAATGCGAATGTGTTGATCAACTGAAAGCTCTTCATATTTTTGAATGGTTCCATCTGCCCATTTAACCGTTAGGCTTTCAATATTTTTAGCTTCTCCGAGTCCAAAATGAAGCACAGGCTCATTACTAGACAAATAACCAGAAACTGGAATCATTTGTCTCAAGTGCTTTACCCCATCAGCAACAATCTCTACTACCGATCCTATACCATATAAGTTAGCTCGATTACCTCGTAAGCTTACATTTACTGAATGACCTGATATAGACTCATTACGATAGATAGAAACAGGTTCATTCAAATTGACCACAACAAGGTCAAGGTCACCATCATGATCAAGATCACCATGGACAGTACCATAACTCATGCCAATATGGTCCAACCCCCATTCTTTACTGACGTCAGAAAAAACTAAATCACCGTCATTACGGAAAGCTAAATTCTGTTCCGGCTTGGTCGGTGCATTTTCATAATGATCCCACTCTGATTTTCCTATCTGATCTTGAGGCGTAAAAGTAATATCAGAATTATTAAAATCTCTTGCCATCCCATTTGAAACAAAAAGATCTACTCGGCCATCATTATCATAGTCGGCTAGTTTAGCGGCCCAAGACCAATCCGAGTTCGCAACACCTGAGAGACTAGCGTTTTCCGAGAAGTATCCCTTACCCTGGTTCAGATAGAGACAGTTCCTCATAACTTGACGAGGTTGGGTTGTTTCGATAACCCACCGCATAACCCCCATCTCACCCATAGACATCTTGGATTTATAATGAGTGGTAGCCGCCATATCCAAAGCCACAAAATCGAACATTCCATCATTATTAATATCCCCAGCGTCAGCTCCCATGGAAAACCAGGGAGTATAGTTTAACACATCAGTAATATTGTCAGTAAATGTACCATCACCGTTATTCCGGAATAAGTTATCAGGATCTGCAAAATCATTGGCTACATAAATATCCATCAGACCATCGTTATCGTAGTCCCACCATGTGGCAGAAAGCCCATGACCATCTCCAATAATACCAGCCTCTTGACTCACATCGACAAAGGAACCTCCATCATTACGCAATAAAAAGTCCGGCCTCCCAACCTCATCCATATCATAAGCTTTTGGACCTTTTTGTTTAATATCATAAAATTTTTGGAACTCAGGTAATACAGCAACCTTTCCATCGGTTGTTTCTTTGAATGGAGGCTTTGAAGGCCTGCCGCCTTTCCTGTAATAGCGATTAGTTAACAAATAGAGATCCAGATCACCATCTCTATCATAATCACAAAATGTGGGAAGTAGAGAAGCGTCAATTATATCGAGACCGTAACTCTTAGCAGACTCTTTAAAATTCCCTTTACCATCGTTGATAAATAACGAATTAGGAGAATCATAATTACATACATAGATATCTAGATCCTCGTCACCATCTATATCAATAGCAGCTGCTCCTGAGCCCCATGCATCACCTCCATTTATACCCGAAGAAGGACTAGCCTCTATGAATCTAAAATCTTCAGTCTGGAAGTAGAGTTGATTGTTACCCGATCCACTTACTAGGAAGATATCTAATTTATTATCTTGATTAAAATCTCCCAAAGCAACTCCTCCACAAACAAATCCTGAATGATAAAGCCTTTTCATCGGCTCATTAAGATCGATCTGATTTTTAAAATTTATATTAGTAAAGTCAGGCGTTAGTTTTGTGAATAGTTTTTCGGCCACTTGATTGCCTCTTGTTTTAAGAGGAGTAACTTCAACTTCCTTATACTTTGTTTTTTGATACTGAATTTTAGAGGAAACAGAATCTCCATTATCACCGCAGCTGCACAATGCCAATGTAATGAAGAGGGCTGAGCTAAGTTTAAGAGAGCTTTTCATTTCTGATTTAACAATAAGTATTAATATGGCATTAAACCGAAAAAAACAATAACAGCTTTAATCTTAGCTCATTACAACCGATGACAATCACTCTTTTCTTGAAAGCACAAAGCCCAGATCAATTATTTATTTTGAGATCTTCACCGACCCACCACTTTAACCCTTAAATAACTCTGTTTGACCAAATCATCGATATTAAGGATACGATAGGAATAGGAAATAGTTCCATCGCCATTATCAAAAATTTGCTCGAGACCTAGCCTATCAACACTTTCCCAAGTACTTAAATCTGTGGAATGCTCAATGACATAAATAATATCATTAGCACCTAGACGCTGCTGGTATTCAATAGCTAAAAATTCTGCTCCTTCTTTAATTATTATTTTAGCACTTGGGCTTAAGTTATTATCTTTCACTAAAGCTGTTCCACCAAAAGCATATTCCAAAAAGTTTGAAAATCCGTCTTTATCTGGGTCAGAAGATTTACCGGATATCAACTGATCTTGAATCTGTTCAAAAGTAAACATTGATTCTTTCCACAAATCGTAGGTGTACTTTATTTCGTCTTTACCCGGACTGCCTCCTACGACTGAGCTAATGGTCCAATTGCCAGGCTCTTTATGATCCGGCGAAGTATCAGGCTCCTTTAAAACCAAAGAATAACCTTCTCCATCTGCTCCCGTGGGCCATGGTTCATCATCGATATATTCAAATTCACGAATGAGAATTCCCGCACCAAACGACAATTTAATGTTTTCTCCACCATTAGACAGATTATTAGGAGCGTATTCACCGACTACGAAATCTGCATTGCCATACCTCGAGGAAAAAGCGTTAATGTTTCGAGCCAATACAATTATTTGACCAGGTGATAGCGAATTTAAGTTACCATTAACAAAATCGAAATCTATTCCTTTTGTAAATCTTATATTTGTTAGATCAAGAGCAATATCACCGGCATTCTTTAATTCGATAAACTCGAAATCACTGGTACTAAATCCTAGTTCCTTTTCTGAAGCCGAAGCATCCTGAGGGTTATACATAATTTCAGTTATAACTAGACCTTCTTTATATGGATTAACATCGGGTTCCGAGGCAATGAATTCCAGCGGATCAGACCAATTACTCCATTGTCCAGATGAACCGAGGTGCCTGACTCTAGCTCGGTAATTTCTACCAACCCTGACATAGACTGGCGGCACTTGAATAGTGGATTGAAAAGAATTCAATTGTCCCGATTCCCAAACAGAATCAATCTCGTATACCCAAGGCCTAGTTGAATCAAAATCAGGAGAATCAGGGTCTGTAATTTCCGCAAGCCTCCATTGCATACCAGAAAAAGATGAACCATTTCCTGAGAAAGAAGAACTCCTTAAACTAATATCATTTACCGGAAAGGCAGGATCACCGAAACGTGTTATTCTTGGCTTTCGAGGTACTGAATCATTCGTATCAGCCTTTTCGTTGATGAGTCGATTGGCACCGTAACCTCCTGGAGAAACAAAGTCCTTCATGTATCCTATCAAACCTTCCCAGTTCCTTCGAGAACTGGGCAATCTTGGATTATTTCTGTACCATATTCCTTTCTTTGACTTCCTTGGATGATAATCCCACATCGCCTGATTAGCTTCGACAATTCGGGTGATTCCATCACCATCAAGAAAACGCTTTATTTCCTCAACCACTTTGGCTCCTTCTCCAGAACTACAAAGGAGGTCCCAAACTTCTCTAGAACGGTTCTGAAAATCGGTCGCTGCTGAAGAATATCTTAAAACATTTTGCCAATTTTCCCACACACTCTCAGAACGAATATGAAATTTACTCTCCCAGGTTAAATCGAGATCCCAAGGAAGCATCTCCCATTTACCAGAATTGGGGTCACCTTCTATTTCTGGTCTAAGATAATAGAGGCAATTCCACTCGGAGCGAAGATCGGTATTATTGATAAGAGTTGTACCAATTTTATAATCATAGTATCGAGGAAGATTAGTATTCTCTTCCCACCATGTTAAAGGTTGCGTTCTTCTCTTAGCACTTATGAATGAGTTAACATCTGTATTACCTGAAACCTGATCTGCTCCCTGATTCCTCTTATTAGGACCACCATTCATCTTGTAGAGATTACCATCTGGTAGATTCATCTCGTCGAGAAATCTTCCATCAGGTTCCTCCAAAGCCAGGTAAAGCCCCCAAAAATCTCCATCGTACTGATTATTTGGATTTGCCTCAATCTCATCATCCACAATCCTCAAATGAAATAGTGTTGTATTGCAAGCAGGGACACCACAGAGACGATAAAACTTATAGCTTGCGTATTCATTCAGTATCATACCACCCGTAGATGCATTGCTACCCCACCATGGGCAAGTCCCTGTTTGCAGAGCAAACTTGTCCCATTTCCTATCATATTTTCTTCCATAATTATCTCGAGCCTGAAATCTGTGAGAACGATTAAAGTTCCACTTTATCTTATTTTTTCCGGTAACCCTTGTTGATGCCTGTCCTTTGATACGAAATCGAATATGATCATAAACTTCTCCCTCGTAAACGATGGAAGCCAAATATCGATAAGTCCTTGCTGACCCAGTCGAATCATTATACATGCAGCCAATAATGTCAGACTCCCTAGCAATCATATGATACACCGGTACCTTTGTAAGCGTTTCTGAGGAATAGTTAACGACAGATGTAGATCCTGGCCTGAGTGCTCCCTTCCAATCCGGCACACCATTGTAACAATAATATGCAAAATTTGGCTGAGGATCATCGGCATAGGGCACAGTAATGGTTTTCTCAAGGCCATCGACCGCCCGAATCTTATAACGAATTAAATGGCGATTTTTTTGGAAGGACCCCGGTAATTGCACAGTCCAATAACCATCACCGGCGACCTCATCACCATTATCACCAGAATCATTCATGGAAAGCTCTGTCCAATCACTTTCATATCTCGAATCGGTAAGCCTGATATAATTACCAGGTTCAACTATCTGATAAAGAAGAACAACATCATTTACTGAATCGGTATCAGTTATAAGAGCGCTTACAGTTACTATGTCTCCTTCGGCAGGTTGTTTTGGAAAATGAGAAAGTTTACGGATTTTTGGAGGCGCATTAACAGCAAAAACAGAATTTGGAAAGCCCGGGCTAGGACCTTCACCGGCAGACGCATTAATTTTTAAAGTCGCATCAAAAAAAGCATCAGAACTTCCATTCAAAGAACCGTTTAGCAACTGGACTGTGAGTACGTTCTTTCCCTCGACAATAAGGCCTGCAACATTGGCGATGGGATAATCTTCAAAATCTTTATTCTCACCAGATCTTTCAGCAGTAGCATCATATGAAAGTTCGGGTCCAGAAACATTGGTGGACGCAACGTGTTTTCCATTTATCCACGCATTAAAACCATCATCGATTTGGGCACTTAATAGAACAGACCCAACCTGCGATGGGTTATCAATATTAAAGGTCTTACGGAAATATACAGTTGAATAATTACCACGCATATCAGTGAGATTTGTATTCAAAAACCCCTCGCCAAATCCGATAGCAGCTTCTCCTTCCCCCCAATCTGAATCATCAAAGTCAGGTAATTTCCAAGCATCTGGAATCTCTGAGGGCTCTGATAATCCCTTAAAATATTTCCAACTAGATCCACCATTAATTAAAATAGAGTCGTCAGTTCCTGCAGTACCCGCGGAGGCTCTCCAGTTTCCACCAAGGTCATTAGCTAAATTAGGATTGATTAATTCAATCGAATAACTCGGGGCAGAGCCGACTACAGGCCAAGGAAATCCGGACTGATAATCAACTTCATCAACAAGATCATCTGAGGAATCTCGAAGCCTAACTATTTCTCCATCATTGGCCAAATTTCCTGCCCAAGGCCCGAGGGCATTTATTCCCCACTGATCAAAAATTGTCTTTGGATCCTCAGCAATAACAAGAAAGCCACCGGATTCCAAAATTGTGTTTTGAGGAAAAGTATAATTAACGGCAGATGAGATTCGCCATCCCGATATATCAACTAGCTTGTCCGAAGCATTATGCAGTTCAATAAATTCAGCTCTTAAAGTCTTATCAGAAACATCATAATGTATTTCATTAATGATAATATTGGACTCCGCGCGAAGAGAGAATTGAAATAATATTATTAATCCGAAAATTGATATGATTTGAGCCTTTTTCATGGGGGAGTTTGAGGAAAAGATTTTTAATATCATAAGTGATCATAAGAAAAAAACTCATGATCTTTTGTTCATCAACAACTTACAATCATGTCTATAGAAAGAGAAACTCAAAGATCAGAAATAAATAAAATAGGCCCTCCTTTTTTAAGAGGAGAGCCTACTATGAAATGATATTTATATAATTAAAGCTAATTACTCTTCGTCAGTTTCCTGAGCACGGAAGAATAATTGCTTTGAGCCAGGCATCGGATTTTCAAATGGTCCATATGTCGTTGTATCACCATCCGAGATAATACTATCATCAAGATCGAAATCCCATTCCTCAAGATTTTCGGAAACATACAGTGCGTAAATTTGATTTGGTTTAGAATTCCAGATCAAAGTGAATTCATCAGTTTCACTATTATAAAGAATCTCGGTCATCTCGAAAGGGGTCCCTGGCCCAAGACTCACAATCTGAATACCATGCATTCCAGAGTTAGAGGATCCACGATTAATCTGAACAGAAAAATCAGAACCACTTTGCTCCTTAAAGACGCAATAGTTGGCAGGAGGATAGGAATCTGTCTCATCTTCCGTTAATACGTAATCAATTTCCGGATCAAAGCCACCTTTCTGAGAATCCGTAGTATATGAAAATATTTGACCAGCGGTTGTACTTTCAACGGCTCCGGTTCGACCATTTCCATCACTACCAAAATAGACATAAACATCATAAGAGGAATAAGGAATACCCTGAAAATCCACAGTCGCAAATCCACCTCCACCAATATTATCGATATAACCATTCATTAGCTTCGCGTCTGGACTTTCAAAACTGTTGTTAGTATTCCAAGTACCATTAGAGGTCCAATCGACAGTAACTCCAGAATCTCCACCTGTATCATCGACAATAACACCAGAAACTGGGCTGATGATGTCAGCTTGTGAACCATTTGCACCTCCTTGGGCATCGGCACCACCATCACTGTTATTCCAGTTTAGCTGGGCAACTTCAGGGAAACCTGCAATTTCATCAGGACCTAATTCGGCATCAGTCCCTCTATCACTATTAAAATTAATTCCTATTTTAGTTCCTCCTCCTCCTCCAGATTCATCATCTGCCGGATTTAAAGGATCTAAGCCCAGCGCAATCTCAACAGCATCTGATGTTCCTCCACCATCAGTATCTTCTTTTGTTGGATCAGTTTGATTATTTTGGTTACCTATTTCTTCGGCGTCAGTTAATCTGTCTCCATCGGTATCAATATTATTGGGATCAGTAACGTAAGGGTTCGGCTCGACCTCAAATCCGTCGTTCAGACTATCACCATCAGTATCGGCTTTATTTGGGTCTGAACCTGTATCTGTTACATCAACAAACTCACCAGTATTGGTCTCAACATTATCATTTAATCCGTCTTTATCCGTATCTGCATCTTGGGGACTGGTCTTCGCAGCATATTCCTCAAGATTTGTTAGTCCGTCCTGATCAGGGTCTCCTTCGGGCCCGTTATTGGGATCCACATCACCATTATCTTGCGGGTCGAGGTCATTATTTTCTTCCCACTCATCTGGCAAGCCGTCCTCGTCAGTGTCCTCCCGTGGACCGCCCGGTAAAAGAACTCCACTTGCAAGATTTAAGATAGCCTCATCAGATAAGGCAATATCCCAGACCGCAACATCATCGATTGAACCAATGAACCAGTTGCCGGAAGCATCATAAACACCTCCTCCACCTATATTAAAATTAAATCCAGAGGTAGTTAACGGCACAGGAGAACCGCCGGAACCCGCAAATTCTCCGTCTAAGTAAATAGATTGGCCCTCGGCATCTCCTTTGACCACAATGTGTCTCCACCCATCACTTGTTGGTCCGAGGCTTACATCCACAGCGCCTGCAGTTGAAGTCCATAATTGCATCTGGTTTGCGTTAATCATTCCAAATTCTACGAGATCGTTCTGACCGAAAAGGCCTGTTCTATTAGCTTGTGATTCTGTAAAGTTCACCCAACCAGACATGGTAAATTCTGTTTTTTCATTAAGAATTGGAGCCTCACTGGAAACATAATCATCGATGCCATCAAATTGAATGGCGAAGTCACTAGCTCCTCCTGAATGACCGGTCACGTATTCCGGATCTCCATAGACTGTGGCATTATATTCGCCTCTCAAGTCAGCTGTTTCATTTCCACCTTGATCATCAAAGCTCCAATACGCGATAGGGGGATCAATCGGTTCAACATCGGGGAAACTATTCTCGTCGACCGGATCGGTGCCGGCCTCTACCTCAACGAAATCAGAAAATTTATCTCCATCAGTATCTTCTAATAGTGGATTCGTCCCGGTTTCAACTTCGGCCCCGTCAAGCAACCCATCCTTATCCGTGTCAGCATTTTTAGGGTCTGTCCCAGTATTGTTAGCGCTTATGTAAGTACCAGTATTAGTCTCCACGTTATCATTCAAGTCATCGTCGTCAGTGTCAGCATCTTGTGGGTCCGTTCCATTTTCAAACTCATCGATATTTGTAAGCCCATCCTGATCAGGGTCTCCCTCGGCCCCATTATTGGGATCTTCATCACCATTATCTTCAGAATCAAGGTCATTGTTAATTTCCCAATTATCGGGTAGTCCATCCTCATCCTCATCAAAGACCTGAAGCGAAACGATCTGTATACCATGGAAGCCTGAGTTATTTGATCCTCGAATTATCTGCAATGTTTGAGTATCACCACTTAACCCCTCAAAAATTGCGTAATTAGCATTGGGGTTACCGTCACCAATATCTTCAGTTCTTATATAACTACCTGGGAACCCTCCTCCTTGCTGAGAAAAAGTGCTGTATGAGTATGTCTCACCGTCTTGCAAAGCCACTTTTCCAGTCCTGCCATTTCCATCACTACCAAAATAAACATATAGATCGTATTCCGCACCAAAAGCAAAAGTATCAATTCCACTAATATCAATGTCAGAGTATCCACCACCTCCAACAGCATCAATGTAGCCATTCATCAAATGGTTGTCTCCATTAGTGACCCCGTTGTTTGTATTCCATGTTCCGTTACTACTCCAATCAATGGTAACTCCATTATTCTCCAATGTTCCGTTAGCACCTGCACCTGCACCATCGGTACTGACCCATCCGGATGAAGGAACAACACCGGCTATGGTATTTTCATCCATGGGAGTATCATCACGATCACTATTGAAACTAAAACCAATAGAATCTTGAGCAAAATTTAGAGAATTTAATAAAAGAAGAATACAAATTGTGGAGGTAATTGCTTTCATAGGGACTATATTTTAGGAGATTTTCTCATATAAGCACCTGTTGAACAAGCATTTAGCAATGATATTCTTGTTTCTTGCGCGTTTAGAAGGGTGAACTTAAGTTAAGAGTCCAAAAAAAATGAACGATATATTAGCAGAAGCCGCAAACAATGCACGAGGGCTGGCCATTGATGCCATCCATAAATGTTCATCAGGACACCTTGGACTACCCCTTGGATCCGCAGAAATAGGAGCCGTTCTTTTTGGTGATTCCCTAATTCACAATCCTTCTGATCCTAAATGGATTAATCGTGACCGTTTTATTCTCTCAGCAGGTCATGGATCAATGTTTATTTATTCTTGGTTACACATTTCTGGGTATGACCTCTCATTAGAAGAGGTTAAAAATTTCCGGCAGCTAGGTAGTAAAACTCCAGGACACCCAGAGTATGGAGAAACTCCCGGCGTCGAAGCCACGACAGGACCACTCGGTCAAGGAATTGGGAATGCAGTTGGTTATGCTGTTTCGGGTAAGATGGCAGCCGCACGGTTTAATACTGATGATCATGAGATTTTCAACCATCACGTCTTTGCCCTTGCAGGAGACGGATGTCTTCAGGAAGGTGTCGCTGCAGAAGCCGCAGCCTTCGCCGGACACTTCAATCTAGATAATCTTATCTTACTTTATGATTCAAATGACGTGACTCTAGACGCAATGGCTGTGAAGACTCAAACCGAAGATACTGGTGCACGGTTTAAAGCTATGGGATGGGATACAAAAACAATAGATGGTCATGACATAAATGC
>JACETS010000065.1 GCA_013911195.1 Verrucomicrobiales bacterium
CCCCGATCAACCCTTCTTTACTTACATTGCTTTTCATGAACCTCATGAACCTATCAGTTCTCCAAAATCAATGATTAGCAATTATCCTAATGCTCAAAAAAAAGGTGAAGCTTTGTATTATGCTAATGTAGAAAACATGGATTTCGCGGTTGGTATGATTATGGATTGCTTAAATAGAAATAAAGTTGCCGAAAACACACTCGTTATTTTTACTTCGGATAATGGCCCTGAAACTTTGAACCGATACGGTGGCGCTTGGCGTTCACATGGCAGCCCTGGTTTTTTAAAAGGAATGAAACTTCATACTCATGAGGCTGGTATTAGAGTGCCAGGAGTTATGCGATGGCCTTTACAGATTAAAGCAGGACAAGTGAGTGATGAGCCCGTTAACTCATTAGACCTTATGCCAACTTTTGCAAATTTGGCGGCTGGTGAAATTCCGATAGACATACAATTAGACGGTACTGATATAGTCAATGCTTTTGGCAAAGATGAGGTCATTCGCAAAAGACCAATGTTCTGGTGCTATTATTCAGCGCTCAATAAATCAAAAGTCGCTCTAAGAGAAGGCAACTGGAAATTGTTAGCTAGCCTAAAATCTAAAGATGATAAGTACCTAAAAATTAGATCTCTCAATAAGAGTAATTATGATCTTATTAAAACAGCCAGGCTTGTTGATTTTGAGTTATATAATATAGGCAATGATAATGATGAATCATTAAATCTTGTAGATAAGAATCATGATGAATTCAAAAGATTATCTGAGGCTATGAGGATGATGTTTGATGAGGTTTTGAAAGATTCGAAAATCTGGTAATTTGCAGTCCCTCTTCTAGTCCTTCGTTCTTCTATTCCACTGTAAGCAATCCTCATAATTGATTAAAGTGCCTCCAAAAATATCCAAAGCACTTCCAATAGTTACATCGACGGAGCCAGAACTTAAATCTTCAATTCTTTTTAAGTCTTCAAGTGATTTTACTCCTCCAGCATAAGTAATTGGTATTTTCCCCCAAGTGCCAAGAAGGCTAGCTAGTTCATTATCGATGCCTTCACATTTGCCTTCTACATCTGCTGCGTGAATAAGAAATTCGGAACAATAATCTGAAAGAATATCAAACGTTTCAAAGTTTACTGGTAAGTCAGTCATGGTCTTCCATTTATTCTTGGCTACTTTCCATCCATCATTTGGACAGACTCGACAACTAAGATCAATGACCAGCCTCTCTTTTCCTACAACACGTGTCATCTCACGCAGTCTTTCCATCGAAAAATTTTCACCCTCAAAAATAAAAGAAGTGACAATGACATGACTGGCTCCGTGATCAAGCCAGAATGATGCGTTATCCGGAGTAATGCCACCACCTAATTGCATGCCACCTCGAAATTCGTTGAGTGCTTTTATTGCCGATTTTTCATTTCCTTCGCCAAGCATGATTACATGGCCTCCTGTGAGGTTATCCTTTCGGTAAATGTTGGCGTAGTATTTTGAATCTTTATTACTGACGAAGTTTTCAATGGGTTGATTTGAATTAGAATCATTGAAACTTCCACCAACTATCTGTTTAACTTGGCCTTGGTGTAGATCTATGCATGGACGGAATTTGGTCATTTCATTGCTTTTATATCATTCAAAACCGCTTAACTATTGGAATCAATGGAGTGGACAAATGATGACTAATCTAGCATCTTTTGTATTACATGCTTAAAAAAACTGCCTCACTTTTATTTTATTCATTATTTGTAATTGGTTGTAGCAATGATCAATTTTCCGAAAAAAACCTCAATGAAGTATTCGATGTCTTAAAATATGAGGAGAATATAAAATCAATGGTTCTCGTGCCTGGCGGATCGTTCACAATGGGAACTGATGCTGAGCAACTTGATGATCAGCCCGTAAGAAGCGGTGCTGAAGAATGGCCTCCGCATGGTGTCATTCTACAATCTTTTTATATGGATGAAACAGAGGTGACAAATGCACAATTCAAAACCTTCATTGAAGAAACAGGATATGTTACTCTGGCTGAACGGCCCTTCAAAAAAGAGGATTATCCGAAAGCTAAGCCCGAGGATTTAGTCCCTGCAGCTTTTGTCATGGCATCTCCAAAAACTAATGTTGATGTTAAATCTGAGTCTCATTGGTCATGGTGGAAATTAACTCAAGGGGCAAATTGGAAACATCCAGAAGGTCCAGACTCTAATTTAGAAGGTAAGTGGAATCATCCTGTCGTTAATCTTGCTTACGAGGACGCAAAAGCTTATGCGGAGTGGGCCGGGAAAAGACTTCCAACTGAGGCGGAATGGGAATATGCAGCGAGAGGGGGAATCAAAAATTCCTTATACCCCTGGGGGAATGAACTATTACTAAATGGAACGATTATGGCCAATTATTGGCAAGGTGATTTCCCAAATAAGAATACAAATGAAGATAATTTTTTAACAACATCACCAGTAAAATCTTTCTCACCTAATGGTTATGGTCTTTATGACCTTGCTGGAAATGTTTGGGAAATGGTAGCTGATGAATATGAAAAAGGTTATTATTCTAAAAGTCCGATTGAATCACCTAAAGGCGGTATAGGTCAATCGATTGTAAATAAAGGGGAAGGACCAATAGTCAGACAAAGAATTATTAGGGGAGGCTCCTTTTTGTGTAGCGAGGGTTATTGTACAGGATATAGAGTGGCAGCGCGACAGTTAAGTGACGACATCAGTGCTTCATACCACACTGGATTTAGGTGCGTTATGGATGTAAATAAATTATCGGAGCTAGGCTATCAGAAAAAATAAAGTTGCCAAATAATTAGGCGGCACAAAAGAAATTTTCCCCTTCAATGTATCCTGAGGAAGAGGCTATATTTCTTATTTTTTCACGAGCTCCTGGTCTACAGACGGCACTCACTAAAGTTTCTGATTTGTACTTAAGGTCTGAATAATCGTGTACGGGTATTTCATTGATTTTTTGATTAATTTTCTTCCGATCTAATTCGTAAAATCTTGTAACCTTTACACCTTGGTCTTTCAAATCTCTGGCTAGACGTTTTCCTATTGGACCAGCGCCTGCAATTTCAATTCCTTTGCTTAATACATTAGGAAGTTTTGCAAGATAATGTGCCTTCGCTTTTGAGAAATTATTTAATGAATATCTTTTAGAGCTTCTCGTAAGTCGCTTTGGTGAATCATGCCAATCTAAGAGAACCTTTTTAATATTAGTGATCCGCATTTTTCTACTCAAGAAATTTAACCACAAGTCATAGTCTTCAGCCCAAGTTGGATCAGAAAATCCTCCAACTTTTTCGAGGTCATTTGCCCTAATCATGCTCGTTGGATTTGCTACTGGGCTATCAATAAAACGTTGTGAAGCTATTGTATGAGGAGCATTAAGTGAATTAACCCAATCAACGTAATTTAAAAAACCACGACCAGGATCTGCAGAGGGTGCTCCCATTAAACGAACAGCAGTACCGCACGCTGTCATTGTAGGATCTGATTCGAATAAATCGACTTGATACATAAATCTCTCGGGATAAGAAAAATCATCTGCATCCATCCTTGCTATTAGTTCTCCATTGGCATCCATCCTTCCTGACTCAATTGCCTTCGAGACTCCCTTGTTTGATTTAAATTCGATTATTTTGACTCTTGAGTCCTCACTTACGAGTTGATCGCAGGTATTAGATGTCTTGTCTGAAGAACCATCATTAATGATGATCAATTCAAGATCCGAAAAGGTTTGATTAAGACAACTAGAAGCGGCTCTGAATAAGGTGTCCTCAGCATTAAAAACTGGGAGAAGAACAGAGATCTTTGGCATTATTTATTCGTTGAGTGACTTTGAGAAAGCTTCAATTTTTTGATCAACCTCTAAGAACTCTATTATCATTGGAGAGCAGCATATTTCACAATCATAATCAATTTCAGCAGGAACTTCGGAAGCAGGTGGACTCATGATTTCAAATACCTCAAAGCATGTTGGACATGTGATTGAAACTAATTCCATCAACTTTTTTATAGTCTAGGTAATTTATAGAAACCTCTTTTTTGAGAATATTCTTTGAGTGGTAATAAAATGTAATGGGGTTTTTTTCTTTTATCCAAAAATTTTATAATTCGCTCCAAGTTTTCTAGAGTCATTACGGTACATCCTGTAGTCCTTCTTTCAGGGCTTCTTCTGACATGAAAAAAAATAGCGCTTCCATATCCCGGTTTTGGAGCGTCACTATTGTGTTTTATTTCAATTAACCAACGATAGGCATGATCTCCGAGGCGCATTCTTTGCGACTCAAACCACTTTGGTTTGGTTTTAAATGAATTACCCATTACATGTTGGTTGTAGAACGGGTTCTTGGGGTCATCAACCCATGCATCATTTTCAGTGATCTTATGATATGGATAATTGCACCCCTTTGGAAGAGAGTCAGACTCTCCATATACTTTTCCTATTTTGAAGATTCCTGCTGGTGATCGGCCATCTCCTTCTAATTTTAATTCTTTGCTCCCATTTTTATGAGCGCCTATTCCCCATGCTAGGCCGTTTTTTCCAAGGAGTACTTCAAAATGATTCTTAAAGAAAGGTTGCCACTTACCATTAGTGGTTTTCTCAAAGCACATTAATTTTCCTTTGGTGCTTTTCCAATTCTCTGTTGTTACAATAACTAGCTGTTCAACTTCCTGAAGTTTATTTTTTTTATTAAAAATGTTCGCATAACAAGGCTTAAGGCTGATTAATAAAAAAAATGTAACACCTATAAAACGCATTAGGATATTTTATTTCACTTTTAACGCTTCGAGTAATTTTTCATGAATTCCGCCAAATCCACCGTTGCTCAATACGACAATAGTATCACCTGAAGAAGTTAAAGGTATAAGTTTATTTACAATATCATCTGAGGATAAACCTATGAATGCTTCTTTGCCTCTAGATGAAAGATTTTCTATAACAGATTCGACGTCAAGCAATTCACCATCGGGCACTTTTTCTGGATTTGGCACTTCACTTATAATAACGCCATCAGCTTGAGATAATGAATCTTCAAGTTCGGACTGCAATAAATTACGTCGACTAGTATTTGATCTGGGTTCAAAAATCGCCCAGATTTTTGAATCAGGATATCTTTGCTTTAATGCACCTATAGTTGCGGCGATAGCGGTAGGATGATGGCCAAAATCATCAATGACTTTTACGTTTTTTTCTTCTCCTCTTAATTCTTGCCTTCTTGCGATACCAGAGAATTTTGAAACTGACTCAATAATATTTTTTTGGTCAATGTTTAGAAAGTCGGAAACTGCGATTGCCATTGCGGCGTTCCGAACATTAAATTCACCATCCATTGGAAGTTGATAACTATTCTCCTTGATCGAAAAAGATGAATTGAATGACTCCAAATTTAAATTCTCAATTTTAAAATCACAATCGTCATTCGCGCCGACCTTAATAACAGGAGCTCGACAATTTTCAGTCACTTCCACGGCATCATTATCGTCTCCATTAACAAACACGATTCCATTTTCTGGAACTATGTTGAGCATTCTTTTGAAGCTTAATTTAATTTCTTCTATATTATTAAAAATATCGGCGTGATCGAATTCAATGTTGTTCACTACGACAATTTCAGGCATATAATGAACAAATTTTGAACGTTTATCAAAAAAGGCGGTGTCATATTCATCTCCTTCAATGACAAAAAATTCTGATTCTGTAAATCTACCTCCTTTTCCAATGTCTAGAGGGATGCCTCCAATCATAAGATTTGGGTTCAGTCCGTTATCATTGAGAAGATGAGCGATGATTGAGGAAGTAGTCGTTTTTCCATGAGTGCCAGTTATCACGATATTTCGTTTACCTTGTAAAAAGTATCTTTTTATGAGTTCTGGTAATGAGGTGTAAGGGATTTTACGATTGAGTACAGATTCAACCTCTACGTTACCGCGACTCATTGCATTTCCAATAACTACAAGATCGACCTTATCAGGAATGTTATTTTCATCGTGACCCACTGAAACATTAATATTGTTTTCGATCAGAAAATCAGACATTGGTGGATATACATTTTGGTCAGAACCGGTAATTGTATAGCCTCGATTTTGGAGTGCTGCGGCTACTGACCCCATCGCGGTTCCACATATGCCAATAAAATGGAAGTGTTCGTTCTTATGTTTATTCAATGTCATTTACTACTGTTATTTTCATTAGCTACCCACAACTTTCAACAAATAACCACAAACTATAAAACAAAGTTCTAGATAGAAATAAAGTCGATCACTTCATATACATAAAAAAACCCCGAGAAAATCAATGATTCTCTCGGGGCTAGAAGATATTTATTAGTTATTACTCCTCAAGGGCTGGACGGCCTTTCTTATCTCCACGAGGTCCTTTAGGCTTTTTCCCATCAGGTCTTGGTCCTTTAGGCTTTCCTCCCTCAGGTCTAGGTCCCTTAGGCTTTCCTCCCTCAGGTCTAGGTCCACGTGGACGTCCTGCTTCACCACCTTGTTTGCGACGCTCTGCCCATTTTGCAATGGCTGCGTTCATTTCCTCGTCGGAAACTTTGCCATCTCCGTCGGTATCGTTGCGCTTGGTGAACATTTCCGCAAATTTTTCATTGTTAGCTAATCTCTCTTTGAGTGACTTAACCATCTCTTCAGGAGAACGTTCAGGTCTAGAACCTTCAGGGC
This sequence comes from Verrucomicrobiales bacterium, assembly GCA_013911195.1. Lineage (GTDB taxonomy): Bacteria > Verrucomicrobiota > Verrucomicrobiia > Verrucomicrobiales > DEV007 > EC70. Next base: position 6,673 of record JACETS010000065.1, read on the forward strand.
GCTTAGGGCGCTCAGGGCGCTCAGCAGCAGGCTTGCCTTTACCTTTTTTCTTTCCTTTTTTCTCTTCGCCATCCTCAGCAATGGCCACAGTTGACATGACCGCAAGAGCAATCGTGCTAGCTATCAATTTTGTTAGTTTCAATTTCATTTTTTTATAGGTTTAAAATTCGTGAACGGAGTAAAACTCTGAACGTTCACTGTTAATAATTATTGTACCACTCATACATTACCGGAAGATGATGATTCAAAAATTTCCTTATCTTGATAGCTTAGTGTAAAATGGATAAATTCGTTATCTTCACTTAGTTCAACATTTAAGCCTAGAGATAAGGCGTTGGCGCAAGCTCTAGTCAACGAAAGTCCCAGCCCGATATGAGAACTATCTGATCTTGAATCATCAGCTCGCCAGAACCTTTCAAATAAATTAGGTATCATTTCAGCTGTCATATTTTTCACACTATTTGAGATGCATAAGACATTATCAATAGAGCTGTTATTTGCTTTTATGGTTATAAATCCATTGTCAGGTGTATATTCAGCGCAGTTTGATAAAAGATTATGAATGATCGTTCGAAAAATTCCTGGATCCGTATGAATAGTCATCCCTTTAGATATTTCTAGATCTACTTTAATATTTTTTCTTTTTATCTGATCTTGATACTTTTCAAGCCCTTCAATAAGGGTTGTTTCTATACACACATCTTCTAATTTAAGCTCCTCTTGACCATTTTCGAAACGGTTTAAGTTTAATAGAGTCTCCATGGTCTCATGAAGCTGACGAGCAATGTCTAAAGTTTCTTCGACATAGTTTTCATCATTTTTCTCCGGCCAACGCAAGGCCACTTCTGACATCATTTTTAGCTCAGCTATTGGTGTTCTTAATTCATGCGCTAAATCACTACTGAATTGTCTCTCACGAATAAAACCTGACTCAAGCCTAGCCATAAGTTGGTTTAGATGATCAGCGATAGGAGATAATTCTTTAGGTAAATCTTTTTTCGAAAAACGATGGCTTAAAGACGAAGGGTTAACAGAAGCAAGATTATTACCCAGAATATTTAATGGTTTTAATCCGTTTTTAAGGGCTAATTGAACAAGTAAGAAGGAGAAAAATCCTGCAATAATACCAACTGCAATGATAGCAAGAAGCAAGAAATTCAGAGTCTGATTCATAGCTTGTGTGTTGATTGAAATAGCTCCAACTAGGTTGTTACTTCGTGGAGGCGCTTCTTCTTGAGATTGAATATTTGGATCAACGTCGGATATGTTTATGCGGTCAGGTCCACGAGTTCTTGGTCGGCCTCGAAAACGTCGAAACTTAAATGTTACCGCTCGATAGTTCTCTCCTTCATGAAAAAAACTATAAAAAATTGGTGTAGAGAAATCTTCAATATTTTCAGGAAACAAGAAATGTTTATCATTAATTGCTTCAGATTTTTTTATAATATTACCTTGTTCGGACCAGATCATGTAATGAGGAGGGCTATCACCGATGAAGTCATTCCAATTCTGGCTTATTCTCGTTATATTATTTTCTCTGTTTTCTCTGTTTTCCTCTGATTGAAAATTATCTCGGGTCGGTCTTGTAATTAAATGATCAGGGCGTACAGGGCCTCGAGTTCGTTGCGACATCATTGCAATAAATCTGAGTGATCCCTCCATTCTTGATAATTCTGAGTCTAGCTTAGCCAGTTCAGTTTGCTTGACTGCTAGATAGACTCCAATTCCTGCGATGGCCCACAAGATACTTAAACCAATAAGTAGCCAAATAAAAAGACGTTGCCGTATTGATGTCATTTACTTGTGGGTAACAGAATATATCCTTGCCCTCTCTTGGTTTGGATAAGTTCTTTATCAAGATCTTCGTTGGATATTTTTCTTCTAAGATTGCATATAGCTGAATCTACCACATTACTCATTGGCGATACTAATTCGTCGTAAATATGTTCTTCGATTTCAGTTCTAGAAACTACCGCTCCCTCTTTTAAGGCGAGATACTCGAGTATTGCATATTCCCTTGCTGTTAGATCAAGAAACTCGCCATTTTTTTTGACGCTTTTTGCAGATGTATCAATAGTCAAATGATCAATCTCAATTATTGACGTTGATTTTTGAAAAGATCGACGACATAGGGCTTCTATTCTTGCAAGGAGTTCCTCAAGTGCAAAAGGCTTAATAAGATAATCATCTGCTCCTTTTCTTAAACCTTTAACTCTATCTGCGATTGTATCCTTGGCAGTTAAAAGTAAGACTGGAGTGTCATCCTTTTGATCTCTTAATTTTACAAGTACTTCAAGTCCATCAATTCCTGGAATCATAATATCAAGTAAGATGACATTATAGGAATTCTCTTGTGCCATCCAAAGCGCGTCATTTCCATTGTCTGTTGTATCGACGGCATAGCCAGATTGTTTAAGAGCTTTAGCGATAGCTTCTCTTAGACGAACTTTATCTTCTACTAGTAAAATACGCATTGCCTATATTATTATGTTTAAATATACGCTTTTTAAATGACGGAATCATTACGTCTTTTTCCCAAGAATCAAAGTTATAGGGAAACGCCTCTTTTCCATGGTAAAAAATCATCCTGTCCTAAAGCAACAGCCTTTGGAGTGTAATTTCCGCTAGCTGTTTCAATGAGTAAATTCAATAGATCTTCACCCAAATCTTCAATTGATGCCTCACCCCTAATGATTGAGCCTGTATCAAAATCGATTAGATCTGGTAATTTTTTTGCTAGTTCTGTGTTAGTTGATATTTTTAATGTTGGAGTAATGGGATTTCCTGTTGGAGTTCCTAGTCCAGTGGAAAAAACCATTAAGTTTGCACCAGCACCTGCCATCGCGGTGGTAGATTCAACATCACCTCCAGGAGTGCATAAAAGTGAAAGACCTTTTTTTTGGATTTTTTCAGGATAATCAAGGACATCAACGATTGATGAGGTTCCTCCCTTTTTAGCTGCTCCAGCTGATTTTATAGCATCTGTTATAAGGCCGTCTTTAATGTTTCCCGGGGAGGGATTGTCTTTAAAACCTGAACCATGTTCTTCTGCTCGAGAATTATAGAGTTTCATTAGGTGGGTGAACCTTTGCGATAACGAATCACTTTCACATCGGTTGCATAGTTCTTGTTCAACTCCACAGAGCTCGGGAAATTCTGATAGAATCACTGAACCTTCTAATCCAACTAAAAGGTCGGCGCATCGTCCAATAGTTGGGTTTGCGGATATTCCTGAGAAGCCATCAGATCCACCACATTCAACTCCAAGGCAGATTTCTGAAATGGGAGCAGTTTGCCTTTTGTTTTTGTTAGCTTCGATAAGTTTAACAAAAGTTTCTCTAATAGCACTATTCAGCATATCTCGTTCAGAAGGATATTGTTGCTGTTCAAATATTAATAGAGGCTTATCAAAATTAGGGTCTCGATTATTTATTTCTTGTTCAAGAATGTTTACTTGAGCATTTTGGCATCCGAGGCTTAGAATAGTTGCTCCCGCAACATTTGGATGAGTTATATAACCAGCAATAAGTCCGCATAGCGTTCTTGCATCATCTCTGGTTCCTCCACATCCCAAGCCATGATCCAAAAATTTTAGTCCATCTATATTCTCAAAGAGTTTTTTTTGATTTGAATCAAATTTATTAGGAGAAATTTTTTTAAGATTATCGATTTCATTACCTTTTTCATATGATGATCGTAATTCTTGGGCGAACGATGTGTAGGGATCATCAAAAGAGTATCCTAATGTCTTTTTTAGGGCATTCTTAAGCATTTCAAGGTTCCTTGATTCACAAAATACCAAAGGTACAAATATCCAATGATTTGCGGTACCGACTTTACCATTCGAACGGTGATAGCCTTCGAATGTTTTTTTATTTAAATGACTGAGCTCTGGTCTCTGCCAATCATATACTGAGGTTTTACCAGTATATGTAGAGGATTTATGTGTTACATTTTTAGTACTTAACAATTGCCCAGGAAGAATTTCTTCAATTGCTGATCCGACCACCACTCCATACATTTTTATGTCTTGGCCGATTTTAAAATGGGTGGCTGAGAGTTTTTGTTTGGCAGGGATAAGTTCTCTAGCTATTAATCCAGTTTCAACCTCCTCAGAGCATTGAATGTCTTTTAATGCGACGAGAACATTGTCATAGGGATCAACCCGAATTGCGGCTCTATATTCCATTAATTAGTTAAGGTACTATATTAATTCCTAATGATCTTTATTCAAACATTGCTTCTCATCGGTAAATATAGAGCTCTGCCATTGTGTTTCACGGTGTAATTGCTTTATTATGTTATAAAATGTCGATTACGCCGGAAGATCCACAATATAAGGAATTTCAAAGGACAAGAAAGAGCCTGATTGAGCGTCTTAATGATTGGGAAGATCAAAAAAGCTGGGATGATTTTTACAGAACTTATTGGAAATTGATTTATAGTGTCGCTATTAAATCAGGATTGAAAAATGAGGAAGCATTTGATGCTGTTCAAGAGACAGTTATCGCTATTGCAAAACAGCAGAAAGAAGGAAAGTATGATCCTAAACAAGGTTCATTTAAAGCTTGGTTAATGAATCTCACTAGATGGAGAATTGCTGACCAATTTAGGAAAAGAAAAAAGGATAAGAATATAGTTGAATTGGTCGATTATGAGGATGATTCAGGAGTCTCGCCGATTGATAAGATAGAGGATATAGACGGTCCACTTTTAGAGAGAATATGGGAATCAGAGTGGAAAAAAAGTTTAACCGATAGGGGAATAGATAAGGTTAAAGAAAAAGTTTCCCCTAGACAGTATCAAATTTTTGACTGTTACGTTGTCCAGGGTTGGGAAGCAGAAAAAGTGAGAGATGAATTAGGTGTAAGCATTGCGCAAGTTTATCTTGCGAAGCATCGTGTAGGGTCAATTTTGAAAAAAGAAATTCAAAAACTTGAAAAAGAACTTTTCTAATAAAACTGAAAATTTTCCTAATATTCCTGATTATGAAATAATTAGAATTATTGGTAAGGGTTCTTATGGGGAAGTTTGGCTTGCTCGGGGAGTTACCGGTGTGATGCGGGCAATTAAAGTTGTCAGTAGATCTGATTTTGAGCATGAAAAAACTTTTGAGAGGGAATTTGAGGGTATAAAAGTTTTCGAACCAATTTCTAGAGGCCATCCTGGATTGGTTGATATCCTCCATGTGGGAAGGAACGATGAGGATCAATTTTACTATTATGTAATGGAGGTTGCTGATGATCAAATTAGTGGCCCCGTTATTGTTCCTGATCAGTATGCTCCTAAGAATCTATCCAATGAAATTAGTAATCAGGGTAGAATATCTCTCAAAGACTGTTGCGATTGGGGATCAGTTATGGCTGATGCTTTAGATCACATTCATGATGCTGGACTTGCTCATCGGGATATTAAGCCATCGAATATTATTTTCGTTGAAGGAATTCCAAAGATTGCAGACATAGGCTTAGTAGCGGCAACTGGGCAGCGCACTTTTGTTGGGACAGAAGGCTTTGTTCCTCCTGAAGGCCCTGGAAAGCCTGAAGCTGATGTTTATAGCTTAGGAATGGTATTATATGAAATGAGTTCAGGAAGAGATAGATTTGATTTTCCGTCTATCACTGAATTTAAGGGTAATAATGAAGAAAAAATAAAGTGGCAGAAAATGAACGAGATTATTTGTATTGCTTGTTCAAATAATGCTGCAAAAAGGTATAAAACAGCCTCAAAAATGGCTGAAGAAATTAAATCGATTCTAAAACCATCTAATGCATCCAAGGGCCTTAGCAAATCTTATGTTGCTGCTTTAATTCTTATAGTAATAGGTTTGGGTGTTTATTTTTTTCCTAATTTTAATTTAGGAAATATCGTAAATAACAGCAAATCTATTAAGGAACCTGGTGCTGAACCTAGTACTGAACCTAGTACTGAACCTAGTACTGAACCTAGTACTGAACCTAGTACTGAACCTAGTACTGAACCTAGTACTGAACCTGGTACTGAACC
>JACETS010000066.1 GCA_013911195.1 Verrucomicrobiales bacterium
GATTTAAATATTGCTCTTATGGCAATTTCAGTTTTCCCAAATCCAACATCACCACAGATGAGTCTGTCCATGGGTTTATCATTTTCCATGTCAGTTTTGGTCTGATTGATTGCGGTAATTTGGTCTGTGGTTTCTCTGTATGGGAAGCTGTTTTCAAATTCTAATTGCCACTTAGTGTCAGGTAAATGTTTGTAACTTTTAAATGTATTTCTTTCGGCATGAGTTTTTATTAGTTGTGAAGCATAATCCATTATGGATTTCTCAACTTTTGCTTTGCGGCTTATCCACCTTTTGCCTCCTAGTCTATCAATAGGGGGAGCCTTATTTCCTGAACCAATGTAGCGAGATACAAGATGAGCCTGTTCAAGAGGAACGTATAACTTTGCCTCATCCTCGTATTCTATAACTAGAACTTCCTGAGGTTTTTCACCTTCGGTTTCGATTTCTAAAAGGCCTCTGAAGATTCCAATGCCTTGATCCATATGAACAACACGATCGCCGAGATTTAATTCTCTAAAATCATCTGCTCTACGTCTATTTAGATCTCTTTTCTCCCTATTAAATATTTTTCTTCTTGATCTGATTGATTCATACCTTCCGAAGATTTCAGATGAAGAAAGAATGGCTAGTTTGGAGCTTGGAATAATAAATCCATGAGGAATGGATCCTATTCCCGTTTGAAGGTATCCGGATTCAGGTAATACATCTAAATCGTTAGCGAGTTCATTAAATCTTTCTAGTTCTCCTTCATTTTTGAAGAAAATAACTACCTTCCATTTTTTTTGATGCCATTCACTTAAGGTGTTTTTGAAATTTTGGAATCTGGCTTGCTGAAGGATAAATTCGCCTGCGTCAAACGACCCAAATGGAGACTCAAAGCAAGCAGTAGAAAAATCCTCTTCTGTGTTAGAATCGTCTGGCTCATTAGTTATAGTAACTGAATAGTTTCCGTCATTACTTCCGACTTTGAGAATAAGATCGTCGTTGTTTATATAATCATTAAGTTTACATTTATTGGAATCTTCAATTCCAGATAATATCTGGAAAGAATCAACTACTCGAATTGAGGTTTGTGAATCAACTTCAAATATTCTTATCGAATCGACTTCATCACCAAAAAATTCTATTCTGTAAGGATTGAGAGATTGTATTGGGAATACATCTATGATGCCGCCGCGAATAGAAAAGTGACCCCTTTCAGTAACAATCGAATCTTTTTCATAACCAATGCTTACGAATTGATTAACTAAGTAATGCATTTCGATTTTTTGCCCCTTTTCAATTTTAATCTTATTAGAATTAATTGATTCTGGAGATGACACCTCTTCATTCAGGCTCTTTTCTAAAATTATTATTATATCTTTAACTGTTTCAGAGCTCTCTAAAGTCTTAAGGACAGACATTCTTTCTGCATGCCTTTCCTGGTCTGGTATGGAATTATTAATACTTACTGATTCAATATCTGGAAAGAAAAGAGGCTCTTCATACCATAATTCTATACCTTCTGTGAGAAGCTCCTGAGTATTTAGATCGTCGGTAAGAATCCATAACCTCCGGTTTGATTGTTTGAAGAAATGTTCTGCAATTAGCGAGCATACATAGGGTTGAGCTGATGTGGTTATGTGATTAAGCACAGTTGTGCCATCACCAAGCTGCTTTAGCTTATCCTGAAAAGGTTTGGATGCAGAGGTGTATCTAATAAGTTCAGATGTTGAGTTAGCTTTTATAACTTCCAACAAATAGGGAGAATTATTCTACAAGGATAAGACGTTGATTCCAATCCAAGGATCTAGTTTTTTTCAAGAATCTCTTCTAATCTCTCCAAGGTAATTCCTAAGAATTTTGCAGTGAGATCTAAGTCCTTTTCATGTTCTAAATAACTAGCTTTAGCAAATTCTGATTCGACCCAAGGAATAAAAGGATTTTTGCCTGAGGCTTTTTTTAGTTCGCTTATAGATTCTTTGAGGTAGGATTCTCTGTTCCTTGAATCTAATTTTTCGCCTTTGTCTATTATTCCTAATGGGATGTCTTTGGGAAGAAGGACATCAGCCGTTGCAAGTAAACTTGCTCTGTATAGTGTGTTTTCAAGTTCACGCACATTTCCTGGCCAATTGTGGGATTCGAGAAGTTCAACTGATTCGGACGAAAGGCGAAGCTTTGGAGCTTTTTTAAGTTCTGCATTTCGTTTAAGGAAAAAGTCTGCAAGTAATTTTATATCTTCTTTTCTTTGTCTCAGAGGAGGGATATGAACCCGAACAACATTGAGTCTATAAAAAAGGTCTTCTCTGAATTCCCCATTTTTAACACATTCTTCTAGGTCTTTGTTTGTAGCGGCAAGTATTCTGACGTCGGCTGTTAAGTTTTCATTACCCCCGACACGTGAAAATTCTCCAGATTGGAGAGTTCGTAATATCTTGCTTTGAGTATGTATTGGCATGTCACCAATTTCATCCAGGAAAAGCGTTCCCCCGTCACATTGTTCGAATCTACCCTTTCTCAACGAATGAGCCCCTGTGAACGACCCTTTTTCGTGACCAAATAATTCTGATTCAAGAAGATTTTCTGGTATGGCTGCGCAGTTAATAGCTACAAACTCACTGCCAGATCTTTTGCTGAATTTGTGTATTGCACCCGCCACAATTTCTTTTCCAGCCCCGCTTTCACCAGTTATCAGGACTGGAGCGTCTCCCCTTGACGCACGCCCAACCATTTTAAAAACATCTTGCATTGCTGAGGATCTACCAATTATGGATTCATCAGAACTGTCCTTTTTGCTAGATTTATCAGTGCTTTGAGAAGTTGATTTAATTTCGTCGCCAGCCTTGAGGGCCTCTTCAACAATTGGTCTCAAATCATAAGGTAAGGTTTCTTTCCTTAGTACGTCATAGGCACCTAATCTCATTGCCTCAATTACTGCGCTTGATGGAGGGAATGAAGTGGTTAGTATGACTTGGGCGTTGGGATCATTAAGTCTGACTTTTTTAATCAGATCCATACCCTGCAAAGGTTTTACAAAGAGTTCGGTGATTAAAAGATCAGGACTTTTTTTCAGATATTCATCCAACGCGGTTTGAGAGTTTTCATAACATAAAATTTCGGTACTAGGTGTCCTTAGATGCTTGTCTACCCACTCAAGAAAATCTTCATCATGATCAACAATCATGATGGTTTTGTGGATTTCGGCCGACATTGTAAGGAGAGGGGAAGGGGAGGTTATGCTATAATATTAGCACAAATCGTTCCATTTTAGTAATATGACAAGGGATTTTCACTTCGTTAGATTACTTTAAAAAGCTGAAAAGTGCGGAAAAAATGCGGAATTCATCCATTATGAATTCATTCTCAATCAATTGGGTGAATATCTCCAATGAATTATTTTCATGCGCTTCTGGTATTTACCTAGGGTTTTGCTCTAAAAACTTTTATCTATTATGTGGCAATCTATTTTTTCTTCTGGCTTATGCTAGAATTCTAGGAAGGCGATGATAGATAATTTATTTTGTAGTTACCTTGCATACCAAGAATGGGACTTTGGAGGCTTCCTGTTCATTGCTATATTCTTTACTGTCGCTGTTGGTGGTATAATCAATACCATTTACTGTGCCTATCATTGTCTCACTGATTGGAATATTTCGACCTTCAATCGCCAATGCCGTCTTATTCTTATAATTTTTGTTCCTATAATTGGAGCTATCATTTATCAGTTATTAAGACTCCACTTCAAAAAAAGATCGAAGTGATAACAGCTTGCTCCAAGAATGATTTATATGGGCTTTGAGAATCCTTTTCTGATGAATTTATAACTTATTATAATCTGATACGAAGGATAGGCTAACTTTTGAAGTATAGTTGGCATGTTATCCGCTAATTAACTATTCAAACAGACTGGTTAAAACAATTTTAGATTCATCATGGGGTTTTATTTCTAAAATTTTATCAGTCTGTTTTTTTATATGAATTATTAAATCAGAATTCTTTATCTACTTGGCACAGCAATAGCTCTATTTTTTATTAGCAGGTTGACTAGGATAACTTTAGAATTTTGGGGTATTTTTTTCTAAGGTTTGAGCAGCCTGCTTTTTTTTAGTTTGAATTAAATCTCACCATACCTTCTATCCCTTTTTGAAAAATCTCTTATGGCCTCAAATAGGTCCTCTTTATCAAAGTCGGGCCAAAGTTTGTCACTTATGAAGATTTCAGAGTAACTGATTTGCCACAAAAGAAAATTTGATATTCTCATTTCTCCTGATGTTCTAATTAGGAGATCAGGATCAGGAATCTGTGAAGTATAAAGATGTTCTTTAAAAGAATCCTGGGTCATTATTGTTTTATCGAATCTGCCCTCTTTGGTTAGATTGATGATTTCATTAACTGCATCAACTATTTCCTCTCTAGCTCCATAGCTCAAGGCCAGAACTAGATTTAAGTTATTATTATCTTTTGTTTCAGCAATAGTTCTATTGAGCTCTTTTAGAGGGCCTTCAGTGAGGTCATTGATTCTGCCAATTGCATGTAACTTTACTCCATTTTTTTGAAGTTCGTGAGAATGTTTTTTCAAAAACTGCTCAAGTAATTTCATTAATGCGATGACTTCGGCTTTAGGTCTATTCCAATTTTCAGTAGAAAAAGCATAAAGGGTCAGATACTCGACCTTAGTTTCTATACATGCTTCGATTACTCTACGAACAGACTCGGCACCTGCTTCATGACCTTTCCATCTTGGAAAACCTCTTGATTTAGCCCACCTGCCATTACCATCCATTATGATTGCAATGTGTTTAGGTATAGCGTCTTCGTTGTCCGACATTCTAATCATGTTAGTATACAACTAACGAAGTTGAGGTCGATTTAAATCTTATCGTGAATCAACACCCAAAGAGATTCTTCTCTTTAATCTCTAAATAGGGTTTCTTTTCTATCAGGTCCAACGCCAATTATTTTGATTGGTGTTTCACAAAGCTCTGAGAGTTTATCAAGATATTCGTTGGCTCTGGTCGGTAGAGATTCAACTGAAGGGGCGCCTGCAGTAATTTCATTTTCCCATCCCGAAAATTCCACGTAATTTGGAATGCATTGATCCCAATCTTCGGAGTTTGCCGGTGGAGTAGTAATTGTTTCTCCTCTCAATTCATATGAGGTGCATATTTTTATAGTGTCTATTCCATCTAATCCATCAACGTTGGTGACAGCCAATTGATCAGCGCCATTTAATCGGCAAGCGTGTCTAACTAAAACAGCATCAAACCAACCGCATCTTCTTTTTCTTCCGGTTGTTGCTCCGAATTCTCTTCCCATTCCATGCATCCGATCGGAAAACTCTTGATTTTCAGTAATAAAAGGACCAGATCCGACTCGAGTTGTATATGCTTTTGCCACACAAGTAACATTATCAATTTTCCTAGGGGATACGCCCGATCCAGTACAGGCTCCACCAGCAGTTGTATTTGATGAAGTCACGAAAGGATATGTTCCATGATCGATGTCAAGATAGGTGCCTTGTGCCCCTTCAAAGAGTAGAGACTTACCTTCAGCAATTTTTTCATGTAAGTAAGTCGTTGTTTCAGAGATAAAAGGTTTGAGCCTAGACGCGGCGTTATTAATTTGCTCGATTATTTCATCTGCATTAATTTGCTCAGCTTCGCTTTCCTTTAATAGAATATTAGCTCTATCAACCTTAGCTTTTATTTTTTCTGAAAGTTGGTCCGGCTTAAATAGGTCAGACATTCTTATTCCTGATCTTTCGGCTTTATCAATGTAGGTTGGACCAATGCCTCGGCCTGTTGTTCCGATTTTCTTTCCTCCCAGCCCAGACTCTCTAAAGGAATCTAATGTCCTGTGATATTGAAGAGTAAGATGGGCCCTGTTGCTGATTGCTAAATTATCAGGACTTATTTTTATTCCCTGAGATTCCAGTTTATCAAATTCTTCGAGCAGTGATATTGGATCGATGACAACTCCGTTGCCAATGACGCAGTTTTTTTCAGGCCAGAGTATACCTGATGGAATAAGGTGAAGAATGTATTTTTTACCGTCGTGGATGACTGTATGACCTGCGTTGTTTCCACCCTGAGCCCGGACAACAATATCAGTTTTCTCAGTTAAGAAATCTACAATTTTACCTTTTCCTTCATCACCCCACTGGGCGCCGACAATGATTGTATTAGCCATAAGTTTTAGTCTAATTTTGACTTTCGATTTTATTTAGTAATTCGATCTTAAAAAAATATGCAATGAGCATCTAAATGTTAATTGGGGAGTATGCAGGTCACTTTGACTGATCGATAAGTTGTGCAAACTCTGAGAAAAAATAATTGGCATCATTTGGTCCGGGCGATGCTTCTGGATGGTACTGAACACAAAATGTAGGATGAACAGTGCTTCTTAAACCTTCAACTGTGTCATCGTTCAAGTTAATGTGCGTTACTTCGGTTGTTGATGGCAAGGAGTCAGGGTCGACTGCAAAGCCATGATTTTGGGAGGTAATAGCAACTGATCCCGTTCTTAAATCTTTTACTGGCTGATTTGCTCCTCTATGGCCAAATTTGAGTTTATAAGTTTTTCCTCCAAGTGCGTGTGCGAGAACTTGATGACCGAGGCATATTCCAAATACAGGGACTTTGCCGAGTAATGAATTAATTTCTTTATGGATGTCATCAAGTGCATCGGGATCACCTGGGCCATTAGATAAGAAAATGCCATCTGGGTTCATTGAGAGAACATCTGAAGCCTTTGTCCTTGCATTGACCACAGTGATATCAAAACCTTCTCTTCGAAGGCACCTTAAAATATTTTTCTTTATGCCAAAATCATATGCCACTATCTTGTATTTTGTTTCTGGTAGTGAGCGATAATGATTTTTTCCATCAACCTCATCAGGTTTTGTGGTTGGATTTGCTAAAACCCATTGGCGACTTTCAGAACCATCAGGGTCCCAGTGATAAGATTCTTTAGTCGTTACTTCTCGAACAAAGTCAGCGCCCAACATACTTTCAGATGAAGAAGCTTTTTGAATGGCTTCATCTGGCTCGATATCACCAGTTCCAATAAAAGCTCGCATTGCTCCTTTTTCTCTTAAATGCTTTGTCAGTGAACGAGTGTCTATCCCTTGTATTCCGATAATATTGTTTTCCTCTAAATATGAGTGAAGAGAAGACTCGGACCTCCAATTACTTGGAGCGTCACATAGTTCCTCAATAACAAAACCTCTGACTTGGGGAGAGTCGCTTTCGGTGTCTATACTGTTAACACCATAATTACCAATATGAGGGTAAGTCATTGTAACTATTTGCCCTCTGTATGATGGATCAGTCAGAACCTCCTGATAACCCGTCATTGATGTGTTGAAGCATATTTCTCCAGATTGTTCACCAGTTGCCCCAAATGCTTCACCTATAAAGTGACGACCGTCTTCTAGGGCTAGGATTGCTTTCATATTATTTTATTAACTATATAATTATCTGTTTAATAAGTAACTGGATGATTTATTACAGGATTTTATAATGATGCAAGCAATCACAATAAAAATTCTAAAGTCTTTTAAGTTTTTCCGTTCTTAGTGATGCTTTTTATCTGATTAAGAGGGATATTCTGTGTTCTTAGTCTAATTGTGTCGATTAGAACACCTTCTTCATTTAATCGCAAATTATTGCCATAGATTCTTCCACCTTGCCAAGTGAGGACTGTATATTTTTGCCCTGTTGGAGTGGTTTTTCCAGCGGGCCTAAAAACCATTGCATCTACCGCACCGCTAAGGTCAAAATTTTTGGTACCAAATAGTGTTGAAGAACAAGTCATTTCTAAGCCGTTTTCAGTTCTAAAAACTTTAGTGAGTTCGCATTCAAAAAAATCACCACCTGACAAAAGGACACCACGCCTTCGTCCATCCAAAAATCTATCAAATTTTCCATCTATAGGATGATTGAATTCAATTCTTGAAACAGTTAGTGACGGGATCACCTTGCCTTTATTGCTGCCTCCGAGTCTGATTATGGATTTTGTAGCCGATACTATTGGCGAGTGGATGATTGTTCCATCGGTCAAGGCTATTTTGGGTATCATTATTTTTTGGGGCCCTAATTCTTTTAAAGTTCCTAGTGAAAACTGGTCAAAGACAGTTGCCCATTTGCGTCTTGGTTTTCTTCCCTGGCCGACAATGCAGGCGATTGCTGATTCGCCCAAGCGATCGGGAAAGGTCATTAACTCTCTCCAGTTTTCACCGTCTGCAGATACGTATCCTGTAATATTTCCTTTTTTTCTAATTAATCTAATCCAATGGCCAGGTCTCGAATTACTTCTCGGGTCAACCTTGCTAAGAGTATCTCCATTTTTAGTGTAGTGTATGGACGCTGGTCTGCGATGAGATAGAGCAAGAAATATATTCTCAGAATCAGGGGAAATGCTACTTCTTATCATTATTCCGCTTTTGGTTTCCTGTTCATAAGTATCGATTCTGGAAACTTTTGTGGTTATATGTGAATCACCCATCGGTAGTGGGCGATAAGCTGTATAGAATGAAGAGAAAGTAGCGTCACGATCAGGAGAAGAAGTTTCTAGAATGATGCTTCCTTTTTTAACAATCACTTCACCTCCTCGTGGAAGAGCTCCTACAGCTGAATGTTTCCAAGGTGAGGGAAGCTGTCCGTCTTTAAATGAATCAGAGGACCGTTTTGATTTTGGTTTATAGAAAATTATTTTCCCAAAATCATCTAATTTTACTGATTGTGAGGCATCATTTAAGGGTATGCCGTCATGATTTTTTGTCTTATAAAGATTGTTATCTTTAAGTATTATATGGCCTCCCCACCATGAGGATTCGTCCTCGTTGCCAATATCGACTCTGAAATCTATAGAATCAGATACAGTTTTAAATTCCTCTTTCTCGACATTATCAACTTTGGGATCATCAGCTGGAATTGGATTGGATTGCCCTTTAGTGATTTCTGAAAGGCATAGGAATGTTGGAAAAATCAGAAATAAACTCACTCCATACATAACTGATTTGAGTTTGATTTGAGGCATTTCTTATCTTTGGTAAAGAGGTAGGTAATGGTAAGGCATTGCTAAAATCATTGTATAAACTGCAGTTGAGAAAATTGGACCAGGGCTGCTGCCATCAAGCTCACGACTCCAGAATTTATTGCCATCATCATCAGTTTTTACTCTCTCAATTAGAGCTTTATTCAAAGTAGAGTACCAATCTGCCCAAACTTTTCCTCCAATCATGTATTGTGCGGGTGCTGCATAAAAATTACCGTAGGTGAACCAGCGGTCACCTGGTCTAAATTTTTTATTTAAATAGTCTGATCCACTTTTTACTGTAGGATCATTATATTCGCCGCAGACTTGGAGTGAATATATCGCAGCAGCAGTTCTTGCAAACCCAGAGCCTTGACCAGGTTGATATCCAAACCCTCCGTCCCTTTCATTGTGGCATTTCCGGACGTAATTAACAGCGTCGTTAATGGTCTTCTGTGGCACTGAGAGGCCTCCGTTTTTTGCTGCTCTCAGGGCTACAACAGATAAAACTGTAACTGAAATATCAGCATCTCTGGCAATGGGTTGATATCGCCATCCCCCTTGTGGGTTTTGGCTGCTGACTATAACTTTGATCATTTTATCCAACTTGTTTCTCAGATTATCATCTTGAGTCTGACCATAAAGTTCGGCTAATGCGATACTAGCAATTCCATGGAAGTACATGTATTGACCACTGTTTTCATCACCGATGAGACCTTGATCATTAATTTGTGATAGAAGATAACGGACTGCTTGATCAACATTTTTTCCGTATGGTCCCTCGTTAGGAAGGTTTCCTGCTGCTTGAAATGCCATCAGTGTATAAGCAGTCATGGCGATTGGATATCTTGCTTCTTCACCTGTTTCTCCTGCCCATGCACCAGTAGGAGATTGTTTAGATGCTAGATAGGATAAAGCGCTATTGATTACCAATTCGGTTTTAGCATTTACCTTTACCGGATCTTCAAGTCGACCCTTAGTTGGGGCTCCATTGGCGTTATAAGAAAATCCCAATACCCACAATATTAAATGTGCAGCAAGTCTTAATTTGTATGGGTTGAGTGGCATCTTGTTATCTATAACAACTTATTTTTTTGTAGCCTTGTCAGAGAGGTTCTTTAGGTATTGCTCTATTAATGATCCATACTCAGCAGGAAAATCTTCTGAGGTAGATTGATTTAATGTTCCTCTTTCGCGTTTTGGAAGACCTATAAATCGGCTAGCTCCTCGTTCATCTCTTTTGGGGCCTTTTGAGCCACCTTTACCAGCATAATTACCCTGATCACCGTTACCTTTTTCAGATGGTTGGCCTTGTCCCTGTCCTTCACCTTGTCCCTGTCCCTCACCTTGTCCCTGTCCCTCACCTTGTCCTTGTCCCTCACCTTGTCCTTGTCCCTCACCTTGGCCTTGTCCCTCACCTTGGCCTTGTCCTTCACCTTGGCCCTCACCGAGTCCAGCTTGTGCAAGCGCCACTGCAGCTGCGGCTTCAGATAAGGCTGCGGCGGCTTCCTGAGAGCTTCCCTGAGCTGGAGATCCTTGGCCAGTTGAAGCTGCACTCTGGGCATCGCCTAAAGCACCCTGAGCTTGACTCAGTGCACTCATTGCTGATGGAGGTAAAGCACTGTTGTTCTGAGGAGAATTTGTAATTGGACTTATTGCATCGGATGCTTGCCCTAAAGGAGCTGATGCTGAGCTTACTCCCGCATTGGCAAGTTGTTCAGTAAGTTCCTGAATAGCGCTTTGCTCATCTTTAAATTCACTAGGCGTTCCCTGGCCCTGACCTTCGCCCTGACCTTCGCCCTGACCTTCACCCTGACCTTCACCCTGACCTTCACCCTGACCTTCACCCTGACCTTCACCCTGACCTTCACCCTGTGAATTTTCAGCTTCCGCAAGTGCGCTCTGGGCCGCTTCCATTTGTTCAAGAGCGCCGCTAAGGTCTCCTGAGGAAAGTTCTTGTGCCGCAATTTCAGTAGCTATCGCGGCTTGAGCTAAGGAGGGGTCGATTGGAGAATTAGAGGCGGCTTCCCCAACTGCTTCTGCTAGTGCTTTTTGTCTTTCTGCAAGTTCATTAGCGGCACTTTCTGCAGCTGCTAATTGTTCTTGGGCCTCAGATACTGATGCTTGAGCCTCAGCTATAGCTGCAGCGGCCTCTGAAAGTGATGAAGGATCATTCAAAGTTTCTTCACCAAGAGCCTCAGCTAGCTCAGATGCTCGTTCTTCTAGTGCTGCTTTAGCCTCATTAAGATCGTTAAGTGCAGCGCTTTGTTCAGGAGCAGCGCTAGCAGGTTCGCCTGAGGATAATTCGCTTGAGGCTGATTCCTGTTTACTAGAGGCCTCAGCTAATTCATTTGCCGCTTTTTCAGAAGCGCTTGAAGCTTCATCGGCTAATTCACTGGTTTGTTCCTGTAAATCTTTTTGACTACTAGCGAGTTCGTTGGATTTCTCCGAGTCATTTTGTGCTTCACCGTCCTGTGGGATTGAATCTGCAGTGCTTTCGTTCAGGTTTTTTTGATCTTCAATGATTGGTTCTAATTTTTCAATCAACTCATTGAGGTTAGCTAATTCCTGAGCGGATTCTTTTAGTTCATCAAGTTTTTCGGAAATGGCTTGTTCGGCGTCGGATAGTTTGTCGATAGCCTTTTGTTGTGCTTCAGGAGAATTTTCACCTGCGGCTAAATCGGCACCAGCTTCAGCCATTGCTGCCATTGCTTCTGTCAATGCGGCTGCAGCTTCGGGTAATTCCTGTTCGCTAGCCGATGATGTGGCTTCTGCCGTTTTCCCTTCAAGCTCCGCTTGATCGGCTGATTTCTCTTGAAGTTCTTCAGTGTTATTATTGTTTTCCGCTTCTTTGGTACTTGCCTGTAGTTCTTCTTCTTTTTCTTTAATTTCTTTAACGTTTTCTAATAAATCCTCTAATGCTTTGATTTTTTCACTTGGGACTTCTGCTATAGCCTCGGATTCTGATATTTTTTCTATTAGAGCATTTCTTGCTTCATCAAGTTTCTCTAATGCCGCCGTTTCTTTTGGAAGAGCATTCTCTCTTCGATCATTAATTGGAGCATTTGATTTTAAGGCGTCCCGAGCTTCTTGCATTTCTGGAGTTGATTGTTTAATGGCTTCAGAAATTGATGGAGCCACCTCGGATAATTCGGTTGCAAGAAAATTAGTAAGGTCAGCAAGCTCACCTTGTTCTTTTGCTAATTCTAAGGATTTTTTTTCTGCCTCTGTATTTAGCTTGTTTTCGATATATTGCTTACTTGCCTGTTCAAAAACTTGTTCAAGTCGTTTTTTAGCATCTTCTACACGGGAATCGAGTACTTTGTTTTCTCTTTTAAGTTCAGCGGCTAATTGTTTTGTTCTTCTTTCCTTATTTTGTTCGGCCCTCTTTAACTGTTGCTCTTTTTGTTTGAGCTGATTTTCTAAATTTTTAATAAGCCCATTATTATTTTCATTTTTCGCCTCATCCAGTCTTTCAGCTAGCCTATTGCTGTCCTTTTCAATTTTGTCTTCCAGTATCTTTTGATGGGAATTTAGAGCGTTCTGCTCGATTTTTTCCATTTTTGTCAATTCCTCCATCCTTTCATTCCTTTCAAATTCTCTGAATTTTAAACCCTTTTCCAATTGCTCAAT
>JACETS010000067.1 GCA_013911195.1 Verrucomicrobiales bacterium
ACCAGCTGCTCCAGTAGGTTCATGGGAATCTCCAGCCCAAGCGTGGGCAATGAGCCAAGCTCAGCTAACTTGGTATAGAGAAATGGAGAAAGACGGTCAACTACGTCAAATATTGACCGCGAAAGCTCTCAAAGAGCATATAAAAGAATGGAATGAATCTCCTTCGACAACTCCCATCGGTTATATTCTAAGTTTAGAAGGTGCCGATTCTTTAATTGATATCTCTTATTTAGAAACTGCCTATAATTACGGACTTAGAGCAATTGGACTTTCACATTTTGGAAAAGGTAGATACGCACTGGGACATGATTGTGATGGCAAACTCTCAGATATTGGCAAGGACCTTTTAAATGAAGTAAACAGATTAGGAATTATTTTAGATGTTACTCATCTATCAGAACCCAGCTTTTGGGAAGTAATGAATTCTTACGAGGGACCAGTCTGGGCGAGTCATCATAATTGTCGTTCATTAGTCGAGGATCCTAGACAATTGTCAGACAAACAGATAAAGGCTCTTATTGACCGAGGATCGGTTATTGGTAGTGCTTTTGATGCTTGGATGCTCTCTCCAAATTGGATTAGAGGCAAATCCACTCCACTAGGAGATGAAGTTTATATAAAGAACGTTGCCGACCACATTGATCACATTTGCCAAATAGCTGGTAATTCGAATCATTGTGGAATTGGTTCTGATCTTGACGGCGGATTCGGAACCGAACAATCACCAGGTGATTTAGATACTATTGCAGACATTCAGTCCCTAAATGAAATCTTAGGCAACCGCGGATACTCTAACAATGATGTCGATGCAATTATGAATGGAAATTTTATATCATTTTGCGCAAAATACCTACCCGCTGGATGAATATGGATGAAGGTCTAAAACAAACTAAAAAAGAGGTGAAAATATTACTTCTTGGTTGGTTGGCTTTTGCATCCTGGGTTCTTATTTACTGCGGACTTGCAGCATATAACCAAGATCAGGAAAGTATTAAAATCACCTTTGGTATGCCTTCATGGGTCTTTTGGGGAATCGCGATACCATGGATTTTCTCAATTATTTTTACGATTTTTTTCAGTCTTTTTGTGATGAAAGACATTGATTACGAGGAAAAATGAATTCTGCACTGATTAGTTTTGGAATTTATATGATTTTTGTATTCCTGCTTGCATGGATTGCAGGCAGAAAAAGCTTAAAGAGTGATTCCTTCGTTAGTGAATATTTTCTTGGTGGAAGAGCTCTCGGGCTTTGGGCCTTCGCTCTTACATTTGCAACAACAAACGCTTCAGGCGGAAGTTTCATGGGCTTTCCTGCAAGGATATATACTCATGGGTGGGTATTAGCTTTATGGATCGCTGGTTACATGACTGTACCTTTCATTGCGATTGGAATACTGGGAAAAAGAATCAACCATGTAGCACGAAAATCAGGTTCAATAACCTTACCTGAAGTTCTTGGCAAACAACTCAAAAGTGATGCAGTAACATTAGTTGCTACTGGTATCATCATATTGTTTATGTTTTTTTACTTACTAGCCCAGTTCAAAGCAGGAGGAATGATTCTCATCACCTTACTTGGTGAAGAACCTTTGTTTAAAGAGGGAACTCTTATAATGGCAAGATTTACTCCAGATTGGCTTGATCCGGAGTACCTTCTCACCTTGGTTATTTTTTCAATCGGCGTCATTGGCTATGTTGTATATGGTGGCTTTAGAGCGGTAGTATGGACAGACGTCATGCAGGGAGTAATCATGTTTATCGGTGTCGCCATAATGTTAATTCTTGCACTAAATCAGGTAGGAGGCCTGAGCAACGCCACCGAGAAACTCAGTGAAATGTCTCCACCAAAAAAAGGAAAAGTTATTTTTGAACAAAATAGCGAAAATTCAGACGAAGATATCTATATCAAAAAAGGAGGATTTTATGTGACTAATAATAATGAGCATATCATCACCCCCTTATCTTCATTAACCATTAAAAAAACCTCAATAAAACCCACTGAAATTGATGCCTATATCTATGAACGTTCAATTATATCAGATCCAATAAAAGACATTTCAGCCAAGATAATGAGCCAAGATAACTTTGCTTACGGTTCTAATTCAAAAGGCGTTTATCTTAAAGCTCCTGGACCTGATCCTTCAAACACGACAGGATTTTTGGCGATAGTTACTGCACTCAGTTTTTTCATTTTTTGGCCCTTTGGAGGAACCGGACAGCCGGCAAACATGGTCAGACTCATGGCATTTAAGAATACCCAAGTCTTAAAAAAATCCCTCATCACTGTTGCGTTCTTTTATTCATTTATTTATTTCTTTCTAGTCGTCATTTTTTGCTGCGCAAAGGTTTTAATGCCGGGCATGGAAGCTAACGCTGATCGTGTCATGCCTGAATTTGCCGAACTGCTCTCTAAAAATGCAGGAGTCCCATGGTTAGCGGGTTTACTCGTGGCCGCCCCTTTCGCAGCCATCATGTCGAGTGTAGACAGTTTTATACTAATGGTTTCTTCATCTTTGGTTAGAGATGTTTATCAAAGATTTAATCCTGAAGCTTCTGAGAAGAAAATTAAAAGAATAAGTTATATAGTAACTTTCATGGTAGGCATTCTGGCTGTCATTGCTATTATTAATCCTCCTGCCTATCTTCAAGATTTAATTATTTTTGCTAGTGGCGGTTTAGCAGGATGCCTATTAATGCCCATGGCTTTTTCCCTTTACTGGAACAAAACGACACCTCTAGCAGCGATAGCAGGAATGATTGGAGCTCTATTAATACACCTAAGCCTTACAATTATTGGTTATTTCAAGACTGGAAAATTTAATCCATACGATTTCCTAGGAATGAATCCTTTCATATGGGATGTGGTGGGATCAGCTATTCTTATTATTGTTGTCTCATTTATAAATGAGAGAAAAATTTCGGGCATCAAAGAACCTTCATTCCGATAATGAAAAAACTCCCTTTAACACTAAAAGAACCCGTTCCCTCTCCCTCTCTACTATTAGATACTCACAAAGTAGAATCCAATATCGAACAGATGATTGGTATTGCGGGAGAAAATTTTAGAGAACGTTTGAGACCGCATCTTAAAACGCACAAAATGAGTGCGCTCACAAAAATTCAAATTAAAAAAGGAATTACCAAGTTCAAAGCTTCAACCATCAAGGAAGCCGAGATGGCTGCCACGATTGAGGCAAAAGATATTTTATTAGCACACCAACCGGTTGGCCCAAACATAGACAGGCTCAAAAATTTAGTAGAGAGCTTTCCAAAAACTTCTTTCGCCGCAATCACTGATAACATTTCCACAGCTAAGACTATTGCAAAAAAGATAGGAGCACCAAGTCAACCATTTAGGTTATTCATTGATATAAATTGTGGAATGAACCGCACTGGAATCTCTTTTGATGAACCCATAGCGTCTCTGAGGGAAAGCATAGCAAATGATGATTCTTCGATATTCTCAGGCTTTCATATTTATGATGGTCATCTGCATCAGCCATCAATCGATTCCAGAAAAAAATCTGTATTAGAAATAAGAGAACAAATTGTCAACCATCTCAAACCTTCTACTAATGATGAAGTCATCGTGGGTGGATCGCCTACTTTTGCTCTCTGGGCCGAGCTATCGGAATGGAATCTAAGCCCCGGCACAGTCACACTTTGGGATCAGGGTTACTCCAATCTATTTCCTGATCTAAATTTTGAAATTGCAGCACACCTTCTCACTAGAGTGATTAGCAAACCTAATAAAAATCTTCTTTGCCTCGACCTAGGCCACAAATCAGTCGCTGCAGAAAACCCAATTGAAAAGCGCGTATATTTTCCTGAAATAGAGACGTACAAAATAATTTCTCAGAGTGAAGAGCATCTGGTTATTGATTGTCCAGAAAGTGATAAATTTGAAATCGGTCAACACCTAATTGGGTATCCTCAGCACATATGCCCTACAGTGGCCCTACATAGTAAAGCCAATCTGATTATCAATAACAATATTACGTCCAAGTCGTGGGAAGTAACTTCTAGAAACAGAGTCTAATTTTATGAGTTACTCTTTGAGTTCAATGATTAGCTCAATCTCAACAGCAATATTGCCAGGCAATGTATTTGCCGCGAGTGCACTTCTAGCACCAATCCCATCAGCTTCTCCAAAAACCTCTCCCATCAATTCACTAAAACCATTAACAACTTGAGGTTGTTGACAAAAGTCGTCAGTTGAATTGACTAGAGCCAATGTTTTAATAATTCGATTTATTCTACTAAGATCACCCAAGTTATCCTTCATTGTTCTTAGCAAGGCAAGGCCGACCTGCCTTGCTGCTTTTTTCCCATCTTCTAGGGATAGATCGTCTCCAACACGGCCAGTGATATACTTATCGTTACCAAGATAAGGACCATGGCCAGAAATGTATCCAATGTTACCAGTAACCACTATTGATTTATAAACACCACCTGGTGGAACTGAAGGAGGGAGTTCTAATCCTAATTCTTTAATTCTTGATTCTGGATCCATTGTACATTTTTTAGGTTGTCGCTTTACGAGACTCTCGTTTCCGTTCAGTGGCAGATAAAAGCCTCTTCCTTAGCCTAATATTGTCTGGAGTAGCTTCAACAAGTTCATCTGCTCCTATATATTCTATGGCTCTTTCAAGTGAAAACGTAACTGGTGGAGATAGCTGAATACCTTTACCATCTCCAGTGGAACGGTGATTTGTTAAGTGTTTTTCTTTGGTAGGATTTACAGGAAGATCATCAGCTCTTGGATTTTCTCCAACAATTTGTCCTTCATAAACGTTTTCACCTGCTCCAATAAAAAGCTTACCTCTAGACTCCAGTGCATCCAAAGAATATGCCATTGAAATACCAGTCTCCATTGAGACTAAAGTACCAGAACTTCTACCAGCGATTTCACCAGCAACTGGGGCATACTCTTTAAAAAGGTGAGACATTATACCATGTCCACTAGTCATATTAAGAAGCTCAAACTCAAATCCTATTAAACCTCTGGTTGGTATAACCGCCTCAATCATTGATCCTGATCCAGAGGAATTCATATTTACAATATCACCTCTTCTGGCAGCTAAAGATTTCATAACTCCACTGACATATTCTTCAGGAACCTCAACGTATAAAGTTTCGTAGGGTTCGATGAGAACATCATTCTCATCTCGCTTGGTTATAACCATGGGCCTAGAAACTAGCACCTCATACCCCTCTCTTCTCATTTCTTCAACCAAAACTGCAATCTGCATTGCACCACGGGCTGACACATTAAAAACTCCTGCAGTTTCACTGTCGCTTACCTCAATAGAAATATTGGTCTTTGTCTCTCTCATCAGCCTGTCTCTTATCTGTCGAGAAGTAACATACTTTCCTTCCTTCCCTGCAAATGGAGAATCATTTACAGAAAATTGCATTTGGACGGTAGGAGGATCGATTTCTACAAAATCAATAAGTTCGGTTTCTTCATCGGCACTTAGCGTCTCCCCAATATTGACATCTTCAAAACCTGAAATTCCAACAATGTTACCAGGTTCACCGACGGCTGAATCTTTGTACCCATTAACTCCACTATACTCGAATACTTTTGTAATTTTAACTTCGCTAGCTTGACCGTCAGTACCAATCCTCCAGATCTTATCACCTTTTTTTACATTTCCTGCAACAACCTTACCAATTGCAACTCTACCAACATAATCATCCCAATCGATATTACTCACTAACATTTTAAATGGACTGTCCTCAATTATTTCAGGACCATCTATTTGGTTTACAATAGTTTCAAGCAATGGAGTAACCCCATCCCTAGGATCCTCAAGATCCAGAACAAAATAACCTTCTTTTGCACTGCCGTATAAAAAAGGCGCTTCAAATTGTTTTTCGTTAGCCTCTAAATCAAGAAAGAGTTCCAACGTTCGGTCATGCACGCCCACGGGATTAGCATGGTCTCTATCAACTTTATTAACAATCACGATAGGGGCTAAACCCTGTGCAAGAGCTTTTCTAAGAACAAATCGTGTTTGAGCCTGAGGTCCCTCTGCTGCATCAACAATCAAAAGGACACCATCAACCATTTTCATCACTCTCTCAACTTCCCCACCAAAATCAGCATGACCAGGTGTGTCTACAATGTTGATGATGTAATCATTCCAATGAATGGCCGTATTCTTTGCCTTGATAGTTATGCCTCTCTCTCTCTCTTGATCCATTGAATCCATAGCTCTTTCTTCAACCTCCTGATTATCTCTGTAAACACCACCTGCTTTAAGTAATAAATCAACAATAGTGGTTTTACCGTGATCAACGTGTGCAATGATGGCTATGTTGCGGATATTTTTTGCTCTCATGAATTGATTGAAACAATTAAGGGAGCGGCACTTTGCACTAAAGCTAGAAACAGTCAATCTCTACTATTCATCTCACCCTATAATATCTACGAATTTTTAATGACGAAATACAATCCTTACTTCATCTTTAATCAAATATTCTCTACATCAAATGATCAAAAACCCAATCATAGTTGCTATTATAATTTTTTTATCATCTTTGGCTATACAGGCTAAAAGACCAAATATTTTATTTATTTTTTCTGATGACCACGCAGAGTCCGCCATATCTGCTTATGGCAGCCACCTAGCCAAAAGCGCTCCAACACCAAACTTAGACCGAATTGCGAACGAGGGTGCTATTTTTTATAATAGCTTCTGCGCAAACTCGATTTGTGGTCCCTCAAGGGCAAGCATTCTGACAGGACTTCACTCTCATACTAATGGATTCTTGGACAATAACAATTCGAGATTTGATGGGTCACAAACCACCTTTCCAAAACTTATTCAGAAAGTTGGTTACCAGACAGCCATTATCGGTAAGTGGCATCTAGTAAGTAATCCTACAGGTTTTGATTATTGGGAAATTCTTCCGGGTCAAGGCTCCTACTACAATCCCGATTTAATCCAAATGAATAATAAAAGAAAAAGGTATGAGGGTTACTGCACTGATATTATTACCGATAGAGCTTTAGAATGGCTAAAAAATAAAAGAGATGATGAGCAACCTTTCGTTCTGATGTGTCAGCACAAGGCTCCACATAGAAATTGGTGTCCCGCCCCGAGACACTTAAATCTATTTGATGACATAACAATGCCAGAACCTAAAACACTATTCGACAAATATGAAGGCAATCGCTCAAAAACACTTAAAGAACATGAGATGGGAATCAAGGACCATATGTTTTGGGGATGGGATATGAAATTTCATGGAAAAGATTCAATATTTCCTGAACATTTTGTTAGCGGACTAGCAAACAGGGAATATCAAAGGATGAATGAAGTTCAGAAAAAGCTATGGGATAAGGCTTACGAACCAAAAAACCAAAAACTAATAGCAGGCATTCAATCTAGTAAAATTAATGGCAAAGACATTACTAGATGGAAATACCAGAGATACATCAAAGATTATCTAAGGACAATTAAAGCTGTAGATGAAAACGTTGGAAGACTGCTTAAGTATTTGGATGATAGCGGGCTCTCAGAAAATACGATTGTCATCTACTCGTCTGACCAAGGGTTCTATCTTGGTGAACACGGTTGGTATGACAAGCGCTGGATGTTTGAGGAGTCCCTCGCAATGCCATTTCTTATAAGATGGCCAGGGGTTATTCCAAAAGGGTCAAAATCAAAAACACTCATCCAAAACATTGATTACGCTCCAACCTTTCTTGAATTGGCAGGAGCAAAGGTTCCAAAAAAAATGCAGGGCAAAAGTTTACTGAAGGCTTTTAAGAATCCTTCAAAGGCTCCAGAGGGTTGGAGAGAAAGTATTTACTACGCCTATTATGGTGAACGCACACATCGTGTTGCTAAGCATGATGGGGTACGGACAGAAACACATAAACTAATTCATTTTCCAAATACAAAAGAATGGAACTTATTTGATTTGGAAAAAGATCCTCAGGAAATGAACTCAATTCATAATAAACCTGAATATCAAAAGGCTCTCAACTCACTCAAAGAAATTTACTCTGAGAGCAAAAGAAAATATGCTGCCAATTCAGCAACAATTCCGGCTCATAGAATGGATCAAGAATGGTGGAGGAATAGACATCGACAAAAAGTAAAACTAGCTAAAGAGGGAAATTACGATCTTCTTTTCATTGGAGATTCTATCACACATGGTTGGGAAAACGCAGGAAAGGCTTCTTTCGAAAAATTTTACAACGATAGAAAAACTTTAAATATCGGATTTTCTGGGGACAGAACTGAACACGTTCTTTGGAGACTTTTAAATGGTGAGTTACCAGAAAATGTAAATCCCAAAGTAGCCACAATTATGATTGGCACCAACAATACTGGACATGCAATGCAAGACGCAGAAGAAACGTTCCTAGGAATTAGATCTATCGTAGACCTTCTTCAGGACAGGAGGCCTAATATGAAAATCCTTTTACTGGGCATTTTTCCCCGCGCAGCTAATCCAGATCATCCTCAAAGGATAAGGAATAACGAAATAAACGAGCTCGCTCAGACTCTTGCAAACTCAACTAGTGTTCACTATTTGGATATTTCAGGAAGCTTTTTAGACGAAAATAAAAAATTACCTAAATCCGTAATGCCGGATGCACTACATCCAAATTCAAATGGCTATAAAATATGGGCCAACTCTATGGAAAAAAAACTTAGTGAACTTGGAGGTTGGAATAAAATTAATTAATAAGAAACTCTTAACCCTCTGGGGTAAGCCCAATTATAATATCCCAAACTGCATCAAGTTCGTTAATCTTAGATCCTTTGATCGGCTTAAATTCGACCGACGTCAATTTTTGTCCAACCTTACCCAAGCGTTTAAAGATAAAATCCTTATCATTTCTTTTATCCCCTTTCACATAGCACTGAGAAGTTAACATTCTTTTATTATTTACAGTAACTGCTACGTGAATGTGAGGAGCCCGACCAGGATAGGTCACAGGTTTAACAGTACGGAAATAATATCTTCCTTTGGAATCAGTTAAAAATCTTCCATATCCCTGAAACTTATCATCTCTACCCGGCCGATTATCTTTCGAATGTAAATAAACACCCTTCGCGCCAACTTGCCAGATTTCGACTAATGCATTTTTCACAGGCTCGCCTTTTATATTTAAAACTGTACCAGATAAATGAGAAACTTCTCCGACAGCAGGAGTAATTGAATCTCCAATAACTAAAAGATCATTATCCGTATCTAGCGGCATTTTATCGGGATAGAATGGGCCTTCAGTTTGTCTAGGCGTAGGTTCCATTAAAGATTCAGCAAATAAACCTGGAGTCAAAAAAGCTCCAGTTCCAAGACCTAATCCAAAAAGCATTTTTCTTCTGTCCCAATAACCAATTTGTAGCGGGTAGTCATCTCTCATAACTTCAAACTTAACCGTACAACTCATCTAAAGCAACGAAATGTAATGCATCTTAAAATGGTAAATATAACAAGAATTAATCTTGCAATCAGTACTTAAGCTATGGATAATAAATAATCTAACACAAATCTAATGAACAGATACATCGTTATATTATTTAGTACGTTACTCATTTTTTTAACGTCCTGTGCAACCACCAAAAGACAATTCCCTACCTCAAGTTATCAATGTCAAAAAACTGGTGAAATTTTTGAGATCTCTAATTCTATTGATGAAGGAAATCTTATATGCCCGGACAAGACGTGTGGTGGAAAACTTGTGAAAGTTGCAAGCTATCGGCGATACGGTTCCGGGTTAAATACCAGGTATGGATATAGTGACCCTTGGAGGGTTGGATACTCAGGACCATATGTCAATCGAAGAAGCTTTTTTGGGATGGGTTTTCACAGTGGCATCATCATCATCACTATTATCATGATGACAAACGCTCTAAATCTGGATCCAAAAAATCGAGTGGTCCATTTTCTAAAAATATTCCTACTTCCGGTAACAATTCATCAGGCCCATCAACAAGCTCTAAAAGTTTTTCCAAAAATATCCCCGGCAGCTCAAGCCGACCGTCTAGTAGCCCCAGCCCTAGCAGATCATCCAGTAGCTCCAGTTCATCGAAAAACTTTTCAAGGAGCATACCAAGTAACTCGAGTAGTTCGTCTAGAAGCTCGGGAGGTAGTAAAAGCTTTTCAAAAAGCATCCCGAGCAAAAGCTCAGATTAATACGAGGACTATTTCTCAATAATTTGTTGAACCTTATTCTCTGAATCAACAATCACAGTCTTTGAGGTAACTGGCTTATCAGTGATCTCAAATCCAATAATTATTACAATTTCGCCTTTTGTTATCAGCTTTGCTGCTGCTCCATTAAGACAAATATCACCAGATCCTTTTTCACCTTTCAGTATATAAGTTTCGAGTCTTTGTCCCGAGTCAACACTAGCAACGAGAACTTTCTCTCCTGGCCAAAGACCAACAGAATCAAGGAGATCTTCATCAATAGTAATACTACCCACATAATCTGGATTTGCATCAGTTACGGTTGCTCTATGAATTTTAGATCTTAAGACCTGTCGCATGAAAGTTGAGTATAATTAATTAAATTGGGAGCCGAAGCTAAACTCACCAGAGAAGAAATCAAGAAGCTCTCAAGTCTAAACTATGATTTTTCTTCTATAATGGAAACCTCGTATTCAAGAACCCTTCCCCAAGCTGAAAACTTGCCATCCTTTATCTTCCCCTGGCTCTTTCCTCCTCCAATGAACATTTTCGTTCCTTCAGCATTAAACACTGCATCGCTACAGCGAATACCGGAATTTTCAGAGCAAATGATCTTTCCTTCACTTGAATCAAATATTGCAGTGTTCCAGTTACCCTTGAACATCCTTCCAGCCATAAGAAAAAATTTCTCGGAAGGATGAAAAGTTAAAACTTCCATCAAACCCTGACCAATCTCAGAATCCAAAGCACTTGAGATAAGTTTTGGATCACCTTCTTCTGGAGCCCAACGATATTTTTCCCAGAGTTGCTTACCGTTACCTGCAGCAGGATCTCTAGTTGTTCCCATTCCAGCAACATAAATAAATGAATCGTCAGGAGAAAATTCAATGGAAAAAATTCCACCAGTATAATAATGCCCTTTAATAATACCCCATCCTGTGAACTTTTCAGTAGTCCATTTTGAAACCATTTGATTATTACTCAAGTCCCAAACCCTAACTTCACCCATTAGGTTTCCAGCCGCCAAAAATCGGCCGTTATTACTGAATGCAATTGATTGAACTGGCGGCTGATGAGAAAAAGAATGCGTTAAATCTCCTGTCTGAGAATCATAAACTTTTACAGAGGGCTCTTTTTCAGGAGCTGGTTCATATTTATAACCACCGACAAGATACTGACCTGTGACGGATGCGATTTTTTTCTCATCACGCGATACAGCACTTTGCCAAGACCAAAAGTCATGTGCTTTTATTTTTCTTAATTCATTATGCGACTTACGATCAGACCACTTTATAATGCCATCATAATCTGATGAGATAATATTATCACCACATAACCTGACTCCTGAGGATATATTTTCGTGAGTTACTATTTTTTTTGGTTTCTTCTCAGAATCATCAAGGCTATACACTCCCCCATCGTAGCATGATGCATAAATTTTTTTATCGTCACCAAGAACCAAGGATAAACAGTGAGAGGGAAACTTCGTTTCCTTAACTTTTTTAATCTCAACTTTCAAATTAGCACCTCCCTAATAGGTTCAATTTGCTCTTCTACCCTGTGGAAAGTTGGGAAGTTGGGAAGATCATACTCTGAATGAGGGTCTATTCCTAAGGCACTAAATATTGTTGCAAACAGATTACGCTCATCAAATGGAGAGTCCTTTACATCAACCCCTAAGTCATCAGTTTCACCAACCACTGCTCCTCCCTTGATTCCACAACCTGCCATGGCTAAACTCCAAGCATTTGGGTAATGGTCTCTTCCTCTTGCCTGATTAATCCAAGGAGTTCTTCCAAATTCGCCCATAGCCACAACTAATGTATCTTCCAGCAATCCTCTTTCTTCTAAATCATTCACAAGTTGATAGATGATATTATCTAAATCAGGTACGACCATCTGATATATCTCGTGATTAAAAACGTGAGTGTCCCACGGCATTCCGTTCGCAACCATAACGAAAGGGGCCCCTTCTTCGACAAGGTTTCTTGCTAGTAAGGTATGCTGTCCAAAGGTACCTGGACCATAGCGAATGCGATCCTCTTCTGGTAAACGGTTAAGATCAAAAAGATCAGCACAACTCATTAATCCTCGAACTCGTTCAAAGGTTGCATTGTATGATGCGACAGCAGAACTCTTTGTTTCATTTTCAAATTTTTTTGAATAAAATTTTTGGAGTTCAGCCCTTGCTTCATGATCATAATCAGTTATTGAATCGAGCTTATCAGTATCAGGGATCTTAAATTCTCCACCGACACGCACTGGTGAATATTCAGCACCTAACCAACCAGCCCAATTGCCTGCCTTAAATCCTTTAAACTCATTGCCCTCTGGACACGGATCAAGAAGAACAAAGTTCGGTATTCTTGAACTCAATTGCCC
>JACETS010000068.1 GCA_013911195.1 Verrucomicrobiales bacterium
GACTGAAGAACTCGACAAAATATCAATGCAATCATCTGTCATCACAACCCATGATAGTGTTAATCCGAATTACAAAATAAAAGCTAAAGAGGTAAAAATCGTCGGAATCAACGGTCCGGAAGAAAATCGTCGAATCATTTTTAATAATTTGACGATTTACGCGGGTAAAATTCCTGTACTATGGCTTCCATATTTATCTCAGCCACTTGACGCAGAACAAAGCTATCGCTTCCTTCCAGGTTACAAAAACAATTGGGGTGCTTTTTTGATGAATCAATATGGCATGATGCTAAATGACAAAGCATTGGCAACTTATCATCTCGATTTTAGATCTTCCCGAGGCATCGCTGGTGGCTTAGATCTTGATTTTAATCGTGATAACAAAAAATTAGGTGAGAACTCCGGGTCATTTAAATCTTATTATGTGAAGGATCGAGACACTAGCCTCACACATAACAACAGAAAGAGAAATGAAACTTTAAGCTCAGACAGATATCGTTTTAACCTGAATCATAGAGTGTCTTTATTTGCAAAGAAATATGATGACCTTTTTCTAAATTTAGACATCAACAAATTAAGTGATCAGTATTTTTACGAAGATTTTTTTCCGGAAGAATATCGATTAGATCCAAAACCTGATAATATAATTGGATTACAAAAAACTTTTCCAAACGCTGTCGCGAGCATTTGGACTCGATTTCAGGCGAATAACTTTTATAGGACTGACACAAGGTTACCTGAACTAACTTTTGAGTCTTCAACTATCCCGATTGGAAAGACTGGAGTTTATTATACTGGAGGAACATCAGCTGGCCTATACGAAAACCGTTTAACGAAGGAAGAAAAAGAGCGACTCGGTAGACTAAGAAATCGAACGTCAATATCTAATCAAGACATTGAGAAAATTGATCCAGATCTATTAACTGACAATGGAAATATTTTAGAAAGACTGAAAGAAGGCGGAGACATAAAATCAAATTTCACAAGGCTCGATACTTACCATGAACTAAAAATGCCAAAACAATTATTTGGCTGGTTGAACATCACTCCTCGGGCTGGATTCAAAGGGACTTCTTATTCACAGATAAATGGTTCAAATAAAAGCGATACAAGAAAAGCTATCCATGCAGGCATAGACTCGTCTTTTAAATTATCTAGAGACTTCGATAATTTTAGCATTCCTCAAATTGGATTATCAGATTTGAGGCATGTAGCAGAACCTTTTGTCAGGTATTCATATGTAGGTGCTGATGAACTCGAATCAGATATTGGCAAAATCGATAAACTAGTTTCAACGACAAAACTACGCCCAATTCATTTATCAGAGTTTACGGCAACAGATGAAATTAATGACTGGAGTATTGTACGATCAGGAATTTCCAATCAGCTAATCACTTCTCGCGATGGTAAATCTCATGAGTGGTTAAAGGTAAACAGCTATTTAGAACATTATGTTGATGATCCCGAATTCGATCGGAATTTTTCTAACATTTATAATGAAATATCTCTGACTCCTCTCCCCTGGTTGTCTATGAGTCATGAAATTTCGGCACCATTTCTGGCAGATGACCCACTGGATTATACTGAATCAAATACATGGTTTACATTCATGCCGACAGATCACTTAGAATTTACTATTGCCCACCGATACTTAAAAGATCACCCTGTATTAGAAGAATCAGATCTTCTCGATTTCAGAACTTATTATCGAGTTACTGACCGCCTTGGATTGAGTGCTAGACAACGTTATGAGTTTGATGATGGCACCCTTGAATTTCAGCAATATTCTATCCACTATGATCTAAATAGTTGGACTGCGGGACTGGGCGCTCTAATGGCAGATCATAGATCTGATGAAGATGAATTTGGTTTGGTTTTTACACTTACTCTAAAAGATTTCCCTTCATTAAGCCTTCCTGTTGGCATCACTCCATCGCACTAATTGATTCAAAGAATCAATTAATTGTAATCAACCAATCATCAAGTAAATTCCGATGTCAGATCATAATACTCGAAAAATATCTCTATCTATTCTTAGGGAATGGGAAGAGTCCAGTAAGTTTATTGATTCCATTATTGATAAAAGATTTAGATCAAACGGTTTAGGTAATCTCGATAAATCATACATTCAAAATATAGTTCTTGGAGTCATTAGAAATTTATCTCTGCTTGATCACTTCGTAGAAAAACTCCGCAATTCAAAAATGAGCTCCGAGACTAGACGGGTTCTTTATATTGGTATTTATCAGATTCTTCTCATGAGAACCCCGGATCATGCGGCGGTTAATGAGACCGTAAATCTTGCCAATGGTAAAAGTAAAGGGATGGTTAATGCAATTTTAAGAAGATGCGTAAGAGAAAAAGAAAATCTCTTAGAGGAAAAAAATGAAATGGATCCTGCTGATAAATTTTCAATACCTGATCACATTTACGCTAGATGGGAAAAGCAACTTGGCAAAGTAAACTCCGTCGATGTTGCAGAGAATTCAAATATTCCCGCCAAACTAATGATCCGTTCAAACGAACTATTGGGAGGTTTAAGCAATGAGGATTTAGCTGAAATTGATGCAACTAGAATAGATCAATTTAAAGGATTTTATGAAGTCCAAAAACTACCTCTTAAAGCAATAGCAGATGGACGTTGTTATGTACAAGACCCCTCAACTTCTATAGCACCATATTTGTTAAAGCCCGATTCAAATCATACAGTTTTAGACGCATGCGCATCTCCAGGAGGAAAAACTGCAATCCTTTCATCCATAATGCGCAATCAAGGAAAAATAATAGCATCCGATATTGAAGGCCCAAGGTCTGAACGCTTGTTGAAAAATTTAAAGAGGCTGGGTGTTAAAAACACCGAGATTTTAAGTGGCGATCTTAGACAAACCAAAGATGCATTAGAGAATGAAAATGTAAGATTTGATAGAATTCTTGTTGATGCTCCTTGCTCAAATTCTGGTGTTTTCAGAAGAAGAGCCGATGCCAAATGGCGCTTAATGCCTAATTATACAAATGAACTAATAGACCTACAGTTAGAATTACTATCTGCAGTAATACCTTTAATGAAAAAAGGAGGGAAATTAGTTTATAGTACATGTAGCATTGACGTAGAAGAAAACACTGGGGTAATCTCTAAGATAATTGAAACACATACTCACTTAAAAAAATTAGACGAAGTACAATTAATACCTAACGATATAAATGATGGGGCTTATGCCGCACTTTTGGGTTAATTGATCTCAACTTAAAAACACCAATCTAATATATTCAATATGGGGAAATTAATTTCAGTTATAATTTCAATTCTAACAAGTCTAGCCCTACTAAGCACAGTGATAACGACAATTCTGATTTGGTCATTGAACAAATCAACAATCTACGAAAGAAATTCCCCACTAACAAATAACTCCACTTTAAGCCCAAAAATTACCAATTAAAAATTACCATCGAATTATTTAAATTTATGAAAATAAAATATCTAAAAGTAGTACTCTTTGTGGCAATGATTAGCACCCCATTAATCCATGCTGACAACCACGCCCCGATTAAACTTGAAAAAACTGGAGACAATAAAATAACCGTCAAAATAAATGGGGATCATTTTACCACATATCACTTCGGTAAAGAGAGAGCAAAGCCAATTTTGTATCCTGTTCTTGGTCCTGAAAATAGGCGGATGGTTCGAGATTGGCCGATTAAAAAAGACTCTCCAAATGAAGCTCATGATCATCCCCACCATGAATCATTATGGTATACCCATGGAGATGTTAACGGCATTAGTTTCTGGCACGTTGGTGATAAGATGGGAAAAATTCATCATCAAAAATTTTTGAAATCCGAAAAAAATGAAATTATTACAGAAAATGATTGGGTTAGCCCAAAGGGAGAATTGCAATGCTCTGATACAACACATATCAAATTTATGTCCTTACCTAACGGTGGACGCGGAATCGATTACAAGGTGACATTGAGAGCAACCAATGGCGACGTCAAATTTGGAGACACCAAAGAAGGTTCTATGGGAATAAGAACACATCCAGCTCTTCGAATGAAAGGTAAAGTAGCGACTGGAAAAGCCATTAATAACAATGGAATTTCAGGAGGAGGAGTATGGGGAAAATCTGCAAAATGGCTCTACTACTGGGGTAAAGTGGAAGGCACTCAAGTTGGCGTGGGAATTTTTGATCATCCAACTAACCCAAGGCATCCAACAACATGGCACGCCCGAGATTATGGCCTAATCGCGGCGAATCCTTTTGGTTATTCATATTTTCAAGGTAAACCTCGAGGCACTGGAGATTTAATTTTAAAGGATGGCGAAAGCATCACATTTCGCTACGCATTTGTATTTCTTGGAGGAGATAATAAAACTTCGAAAGTCTCTGAAATCTATAATGAATGGATAAAATAAAAATCTATAAATTCGATAGAGGGTCCGCTTATGAAAACAATTAAATCAATTTTATTCATACTACCTATCGTTATAGTTTTTTTATCTTTTTCTCATTCCAATGCGAACGAATCAGAAGATGAAAAGTCATTAGACTTTATTAATAGCATCTCATTGATTGACGGAAATTTTTTAAATCGCTCCATAATTCGTGAACTATCCGAATCATTTAGCATACTACCTAATGTATCAATTTCAGATTCCGTAGATTCCGGATTTCTAATTCGAGGAATCAACGCTGAGGGAAATGGCCTATCTTCTGGCAAGCCGCTTGCCAACCTCTACGTTGATGGCATTGCTCAATCTATTAATGGCTCGAGACGTGGCACTCTGGGAACTTGGGATTTAGAGAACATATCATTAATGAGAGGGCCTCAAGGAACTCAAGGTGGAAGAGTTTCTACTGCTGGGCAAATAAATTTAAATACTAAAGATCCTACTTTCACTGAGGAAGGCTCTCTACTTTTTGGCCTTGGAGAAAACAATCTCTACGAAAGTGCATTAATGATATCTGGCCCAATTAATGA
Source organism: Verrucomicrobiales bacterium (assembly GCA_013911195.1). Classification (GTDB taxonomy): domain Bacteria; phylum Verrucomicrobiota; class Verrucomicrobiia; order Verrucomicrobiales; family DEV007; genus EC70. Next base: position 4,978 of record JACETS010000068.1, read on the forward strand.
ATATCTGGCTGCAAGATTTACCGCGGAAATATTAAATCAGGATGGAGAATTTAATTATCCTTTATCTGGTGGTTTACCTAAATTGTCCGAAAGAAAAGAAGATAAGTATTATCAACTAAGAACAAAGATACTCTATCAACCTTTAGGTAAAGATGGATTGACTGCAAAGTTTACCGCTTTGCACTCATATGATTCGCCACAGTATCAAGATATTGATGGACCTTCTGCAGGAGTTAAATGGAGTGATAGGGTATGGGGGCTTCAAAGTCTTCCAGCATTTATTCCTGCTCTCTCTACTGAGGTTTCTCAGGCAAGTCTCTCTATTTTTTCTCCAATTAACGAACATTGGAGTCTGGAAAGCTTAACCGGAATCATAAAAACCTACACAGAAATACCCTCTATTGATTTATCCAAAGATGGTGAAATTAATGAAAAAAATCATTCACGACAATTTACTGCTCATTATCAAAATGGACCTATAACAAGTAGTATAGGAATTTTTTATTTAGATGGAAAAACTAACAGGAGTTACAATCAAAAGCTCCCATTCAATGATTTTACAACGGAAAATCACGAAATACAGGAGGTAGAAAACATTGCATTATTTGGTGAAGTGACTTTTCAAATTCTTCCTAGATGGTCAATATTTGGAGGCCTTCGTTATGATCGAGAAGAGCTGGGATTTAATAAAGTATTTCGTGAAGTCAACGAAACTCAACTCCTCTCATCAACCAGTTTTTCATCAGATTTCTCCGATGATGCTATTTTGCCTAAAGTTGGGATCAATCATAATTTAAATGAGGACACGCTGATAAGCCTAAAGACCCAAAAGTCTTATCGTCCCGGCGGCATTGAATATGATTTTTTTAACAATAACGATTATTTATATAATGATGAAACCGTTTGGAACTATGAACTTTCATTGTCTGGAAAATTACCAAATAAAAGTATTAATTACTCAGCCAACCTTTTTTATATGGATTGGAAGGATCAGCAATTAACAATTCCTAGAATTCCTGGTGACCTTACCAGTTCAGTCGTTACTAATGTCAAAGATTCATATGTCTATGGAGTAGAACTTGAAATTTTATCCCAACCATCTAAAGGATTAATTCTTTTTGCATCAATTGGTGCCGCGCTAACTGAATTTGAAGAGTTTGAATTTGATCAGATTGGGACAAACAATAACCTTTCAGGCTTAAAATTTCCACGAACTCCAAACTATTCCGCCTCAGCGGGCATAGAATATCAATTTGATAGTGGTTTATTTTTAGGAGGAAACGTTAATTATACAAGCTCAAGAATATCAAGATCAATATTTGAGGGACTCGAACGAGACGACCTTTCAGCATACACCGTCTTGAATTTTAGAGTCGGTTATAAACGCGACAATTGGACTATAACAGCATTTGCAAACAATCTGACTGATGAAGAATATTTTCTTTATAGATATGATACTCCCAAGCTTCAAGTCGGAACATTGGGTCTGGGACGTTTCTTTGGCGTTCGAGCCTCTTACAATTTCTAAAATTTCATCAAATCGGTTTGATGATAGCAATGAATTATAATAGGTATATTTGTATATTCACATGATGAATCACCGCTTCATTATATTTTTCGCATTAATTTGCTGTAGCCCCTGCTATGCTGAAAAAATTCAGTTCAATAAAAGTATTAAGCCTATACTTTCGAACAATTGTTTTTCCTGTCATGGCCCAGATGAAAAAGTAGTCAAAGGTGGCCTTCAACTTCACTTAAGAGAAAAAGCCATATCTGTGCTGGAGAAGTCAGATGAGAGAGCCATTACTCCAGGTAACCGTGAAGAAAGCAGTCTTTGGCATCGAATCAATTCGACGGATCCTGATGAGAAAATGCCACCACCAGAATCCAATCACAAACTCACTGAGGAGGAAATCGATTTAATTGGTCAATGGATTGATGAAGGCGCTGAATATCAAGGTCACTGGTCTTTTGAACCCATAAGCCCACAAAAAGGTAGCATAGACGAATTCATAAGAACCAAAATTATTAAGGTTGGTTTAAATCCTTCCCCAAAAGCTAGCAAGGAAATATTGATTCGGCGCCTAAGTTTAGACTTAACTGGTCTACCTCCATCTCAAGACGCGATCGATTCATTTATTAAAAACAAAAGTCCAAATGCATACGAGCAATTAGTAGATCAGCTAATTAACTCAAAGGCTTTTGCAGAAAGGCTCGCGGTTAATTGGTTGGATGCTGCAAGATATGCAGATACTAACGGCTACTCAATAGACGATCACAGGGATATGTGGATTTGGAGAGATTGGGTTATTTCATCTTTCATGGAAAACAAGCCTTATGATCAGTTCACACTTGAACAAATCGCTGGTGATTTAATTCCTAAGAGTACAACTCAACAGAAAGTGGCCACTGGCTTTCTTCGCAATAGTATGAATACCCATGAAGGGGGAACCATTGGTGAAGAATATCGAGTTACCTATACTGCAGATAAAGTAGACACAGTATCCACGGTTTTTATGGGTCTAACAATGAAATGCGCACAGTGTCACGACCATAAATACGATCCAATTTCACAAGAAGAATATTATAAATTTTTTGCCTTCTTTAACACTTCAAGTGAACCGGGTAATGGAGCTATAAATGCGAATACTGCTCCACTAATCGAAGCAGAGTCAGCCATCTGTTCAATTGAGAGAGTTAAAAGAGACGCCACCGACAGAATAAATGAGCTTCGTGAAAAAAGAGTCTTACCTGAGCAGCATCTGATCAAACTTCGAAATGAATGGGAAAAGAAAACAGTGGATTCTTTGAAGAAGAAAAAGCCCGATTCCAATAATAAAAATTCCACTCTTACAGTTGATGGTTCAGTAAAATGGATTTGGTCGAACAAAAGTGCAGATTCTGCTTACGCAAAATTCAGAAGAAGATTCAATTTAGAAAAAGAACCAAAAAAAGCATCTGTGTGGTTTACTTGCGATAACGAATGTAAAGTAAAGGTTAATGGCCAAAATATCGGATCTATTGATGATTGGACAAAACCTAAACTCATAGACATTGAAGGTTTAGTAAAAGGAGAAAACACAATAGAAGTTGAAGCAACAAATGTCGCTGGATCAAAAGCTGGACTAATTTTGAGTTTACATGTCACTTATTCATCGGAGGAGACCCTCTCTATTGTCACCAATTCTGAATGGGAATTTCAGACAGAAAACAACAACCAAAAGAAATGGAGTAGATCCTTTGAAATTGCCAATTACGGTGAAGGGCCTTGGGGCAAAATTGATCAAAAAAACGAATCGGGAACATTCGATCAAAACCTTTATTCTGCGCTTAATACTCCCCCTCTCAAAAGAGATGCTAACCAATGGAAGAAAATTAATGATTCCTTCTCTAAAGTTTCTGGAGCTTTCAAGATATACATCAATCAGCTGAACCTTGAGGAAAAAGCCATAAGGAAATCCGCGGATACGGGAAAATCGACGGTAATGGTTATGAACTACAAACCTCGAAAAACACACATATTGATACGCGGTGCTTATGATCAACACGGTGATGAGGTTAATTCAGGAACACCCTCCGCATTGCTGCCGATAAAAAGCAGTGAACGTAAAAATTTAACAAGACTAGAATTAGCCAAGTGGCTCATCAATCCAGATCACCCTCTAACATCAAGGGTAATTGTAAACCGCTATTGGCAGATGATTTTTGGCACTGGTTTAGTCAAAACTGCTGAGGACTTTGGGGCTCAAGGAGAATACCCTTCTCACCCGGCTCTCCTTGATAGATTAGCAAAGGATTTTGTTAATAGTGGCTGGGATCTTCGAAAACTCATCAAAAGAATCGTTATGTCAGAAACCTACAAACAGGATTCTAAATTAAGAAAAGACATCTCAGATAAAGATCCTTACAACAGATTACTATCTCGTTCTCCCAGATTTCGATTAGATGCTGAATTTGTTAGAGACTCCGCGCTATTTGCAGCCGAACTTCTGGATCTAAAAATTGGTGGACCAAGTGTTTATCCTTATCAACCTAATGGGTTATGGGCTGATATAAGTCATTATGGTTACCCGTCAGGGTTTACCTCACAAAAATACCTACCTGGATCAGGTAAAGCAAATCACAGAAGGAGTATGTACACTGTATGGAAAAGAACTTCTCCTCCACCATCAATGACCATTTTTGATGCACCGAATAGAGAAACTTGTGTTGTAAGAAGACTTCAGACAAATACTCCTATGCAGGCGCTAGTCCTTCAAAATGACCCGCAATTTCTAGAGGCCGCGACATCACTTGGCAACATTATGTCTTTAAAAGCATCTATAACTGAGGGCATAACGATTGGATTCATTAAAACTCTAGGAAGAAAACCTCAAGAAATGGAGCTAAAGATACTATCAAACTCTTTCAACAGATACTTAAAAACTTTTGAAGAAAAACCAGAAAACGCCGTTTCACTCTTAAGGTCTGGATATTTCCAAAAACAAGAAACAACGGAAGCTAAAACTATTGCCGCCTGGACCCTAGTGGCAAGCACATTACTTAACATGGATGAATTTGTAACGAGACAATGAAGTTTTCAAATCACATCAATTCATCTGCCAACATCATTAACAGGCGCAGTTTGCTAGGCCAATCAGGTATTGCTATTGGATCACTTGCAGCTGCATCAATGCTTAAAGCAGAAAACACTCCATCAACCAATAAAGGGATTCCAGGACTACCTCACTTTAACGCCAAGGCTAAAAGGGTAATTTATATGTTTCAGTCGGGTGGTCCCTCCCATATCGATCTATTCGATCGTTCTGAAAAGATTAATGAACTTCACGGATCGGAGTTACCCAACAGTGTAAGAGGAGGTCAAAGACTGACGGGTATGACAGCTGGGCTAAAAAAACTTTTAGTTTGTGCTCCAGTATCACCAATGAAACAAAGAGGCGATTCTGGAACATGGATGAGTGACATGGTTCCTTACACAGGAAATATTGCTGACAAAATTACAGTCATCAATTCGATGCACACTGAAGCAATAAACCATGACCCGGGAATTACTCTAATAAATACCGGATCTCAAATACCAGGAAGACCAAGCCTAGGATCATGGGCAAGTTATGGATTAGGAAGTACTAATTCCAATATGCCTTCGTACATTGTTTTAATTTCTCAAGGAAACGGAAAAAATCCAGGACAACCTATTTTTTCAAGATTATGGGGAAGCGGTTTCTTACCTAGCCAACACCAAGGCGTTCTTATGAGAAGTGGGAAGAACCCTCTCCTCTACCTAAATGACCCACCCGGTATTGAACGTTCTACAAGAAGAAGAATGCTTGATGACCTTGCGCAGTTAAATAAAGAGAACTACCGCAAATTTGCTGATCCTGAAATAGAAACTAGAATTGCTCAATATGAGATGGCTTTTCGAATGCAAACCGCAGCACCGGAAATCGTGGACATCTCAAATGAACCAGAAAGTACGTTCAAGCTTTACGGCGAAGAGGCTAAAAAGCCCGGCACTTACGCTTATAACTGCCTACTGGCTAGAAGACTTGCCGAACGCGATGTTCGTTTTATACAATTATTCCACAGAGGATGGGACCAGCACGGCAGCTTGATTCCTCACCTTAGCGCTCAATGTAAAGATACCGATCAACCTTCTGCCGCACTTGTTAAAGACTTAGAACAAAGAGGCTTATTAAAGGACACCTTAATTATATGGGGTGGTGAGTTTGGTCGAACTGCATACAGTCAAGGAGCGTTAAAAAATGGAAGAGACCACCATGGTAGATGTTTCAGCATTTGGATGGCAGGAGGAGGAATCAAACAAGGATATGTTCACGGTCAAACCGATGATTATTGTTACAATATTGTAAAGGATCCAGTCCATACTCACGACATGAATGCAACAATCCTAAATCGTCTTGGAATAGACCACGAAAAATTCACTTTCAAATTTCAAGGCCTCAATACAAGGCTCACAGGCGTCGAAGAAGCAAAAGTAGTTAAAGAAATACTAGTTTAAGAAAGTCAGAACTAGGGATTTATATAAAAATTATTTCCGCTTTTGGGAAAACATCCATTTATAAAATTCAGACGATGATAAAACCAATCGTTTTGCACCATGGCCTTCATTTGGAAAAACCTTAATTTTCGATAATTGACCTCCAGCTTTTCGAATCGCTGATATCATACGCTCAGACCTTTCCGCAGGAACCACCCTATCCTTCGCTCCAGCATAGGCATACACTGGAACTTTAGCTAAATTCTTTGCCCACTTATCTAAATCCTTGGTGACATCTTTGGGGCCATTAGGACCAATACCACCGACAATAGGTGCAATCGCTGCAAAATGCTTGGGGGTATTGCCACCCCACATCCATGAACCATATCCACCCATACTATTACCCATCAGATATATTCTCTTATCATCGATAGGCAAAGTAGATTTGAGTTGGTTGAGCCACTCATTTAATTCCTCATACTTCCAACTTCCTCGCCCGCCTTCTCGAGCGTCTTTAAGGCACTGCGGAGCAACAACTATACATTTTTCATCAATAAATTTCTCTAGACCTTTTAACAGCGGTATGACCGATGCTTTTATCCTTTCAATATCATTTCCCCTGCCCCCCGCTCCATGTAGATAAATGAGAAGAGGGAGTTTTTCCTTGTTTAATTTCTCAGAAAAGACAAGGAAGCTTTCATTAATTGATTTTGCGTTTTTCTTAACCTCATCATTTAGTTTTTGGATTCTTTTAACTTTTTTAATACCGCGAATATTTTCTGTCTTTTCGTCAGCAATTGAAAAATCCACGAAATGGATTACTAGAGCTAAAATAGAAAAGAGAGTGAGGATACTTTTTTTCATCTATTTAATAATACTAAAACCATTTGGTAATAAGGCACTATATTTTTTTTCACCTTCCATCTTAATATACACCCGAACCCTATCACCTTTAACAGGTATAGGATAATGTCCCTGAGGACCAGTAATAGGAGGAATTCGTAGACTAGGCCGCCATACTCTAACGTCTATTTTTTGATCTCTACAAACACTCTTACCTTTTAAGATTTCTGTAACATTAATTGTTATATAGAAAATCTTGTCTCGATGTATACCAAAAGATTTTTCAATTTTTGATTTTTTTATTATTGATGTCACACCTATGACTTTGCCTGTAATAATGAGATCCGATGTCTTTTCTAAATCCTTAGGACTCATTGGGGCTATCGCTCCAAATACGGCAGATGAAAAAACCATAAGAATATTCAGAATTGAAATACGCATACTC
>JACETS010000069.1 GCA_013911195.1 Verrucomicrobiales bacterium
AATCCAATATTAATCATTCTAATTGTTGTAGCATTTTGTCTTCAATCATGTAAAAAAGGCACTAGCGTTAATCTTGATGAGGTTAAGCCCAATAATGTTTCGGTAAAATTATTGAGTTGGTCTGAGTACTTTGATCCTCAAGTGATTGAACAATTCACCAAAGAAACTGGGTTTGATGTTGAGTATATAACTTATGAAGATCCTGATGAAGTTGAAGCAAGGCTGGCTTCAGAGCCTGGAAAGTTTGACGTCGTTATAGCTGATGACCTTTCTATTAATAGACTTTCTGAATTGAGGTTAATTCAGCCTATTGACGATAAGCTTTTACAAAATTTGTCGAATATATCTGATGAATATGTTGGGAAGAAATTTGATCCAGCAAATGATTATTCTTTGCCATATATGTGGGGGACAACACTTGTTGCTTACAGGTCGGATAAAATTGAGCAACCAGAAAAGACTTGGAAATCACTTTGGAATAAAAAGTATAAGGATAGAGTGATGCTAATTGATGATAGGGTTGAAGGTTTAGGTATAAGCATGTTGTCCAACGGTTTGCCTATTAATAGCTCAATCCCAGAACACATTGAATCTGCCTCGGCTCAGATTGTTGATGGGGTAGAAAAAATTGGTCTAAGAGTTGGTAGTGATGCTGATGTCAGAGCTGGATTGCTCTCAGGCGACGTGTGGATAGCATCCTGTTACAGTGGAGATGCAGCGATGATTGCTTTGGAGAATGAAAACATTCAATTTTTCATTCCTGATGAAGGGGCGCCTTTATGGATGGATAATTTTTCTATTGCCAGTGATTCAACCAATGTTTCTGGAGCTCATCAGTTCGTTGATTATATGTTGAGAAAAGATTCTGCAGCAAAAAACGCAAACTTTACCTGGTATGGAACGACTAATTCAGGTGCCCTGTCTCTAATTGATAAAGAACTGCTAGAAGATGAGACTATCAACCCTCCAGAATCAGTGCGTTCACTTTGCCAATTTTATTTCGCACCCGATGACGATCGAGATGTTCTTCTTAATAAAGCATGGGGCAAGGTAGTAGATGCTATTAGATCTAAGCCGAAGAACAATTATGATTCAGAGGTGGCTTCAGGATCTGGTCAGTAATATTTGGGGCAATTGGCCTAGTTACCCTTAATTATTGATAAGGTCCTTTGTAAAATGAACTCAATTAGAACGCGGTTTCTTTTAGTACTTTTGGCTGTTGGATTGATCCCAATGGTGTTTGTGATCTTAGTTACTAATCAAAGTACAAGAGATTCACTTGAGGAATCGGAGCGTGAAAAAATAGCCGCAGTGACCTATGAGGTTGCTAGGCAAGCTAGGCTCGTTATGGATTCTGCAGTTAATGATCTTGTAGCCTTACAAGGTAACCGGATAGTTACTGATTCTTCGATTCCAATGGATATCAGAGTTGAGGAAATGAAAAGGTTGGTAGCGGCATATAAAATGTTCGATGATATTACCCTTTATGATTCAAAAGGAGTAATTGTAAGATCAACCACTAATGAGAATCATCCAGAGCCTGAAGAAAAGACTCTTTGGTTTAAGGACTGTCTTTCTCAGCAAGAGGTTATCACATCTCGCCCTCATCACGTTGTTGGTGAAGATGGATTACATCTAAAGGTTTATATTCCTCTTAATATAGCATCAACTGTTGAACGGTTTGTATTAAGGGCGCGACTCAAGTTTGACCCTATGTGGGATTTGATTGATGGCATTAAAATAGGTGAAAGGGGTGAGGCTGTTCTACTGGACCCAAGAGGGAGGTTGATAGCTGGAAGGGATAAGGAAATGATATCAAGACCATATTTTAGTGGAGGGGTGACGCCTTTCTGGAGTCATAGTAAAGGGTTTGTTAAAAAAGAAGATGAGGACTATTATTTTCATAGTGAAATTCTTCCGGTGGATGATACCGGAGTTGGTGAGGCTTGGGTTATTGCTTGCTTAAGGCCAAGATCTGAGGTTCTGGCTTATGTTCAGCAGGCTGTCACTTTGCAGTCTCGAATTGCGTTAATCGTTCTGATTGTCACAGGTCTTATTGGGTTTTGGTTGGCCAAGATGATAGCGAATCCAATTATCCGAGCATCTGCTGTGGCAAGAAGAGTTGAAGATGGGGAATTAAATGTTCGTATTCAGGAGCAAGGGGTTAGTGAAATTAAGCAGCTGGGAGTATCATTTAATGCAATGATTGATGAGGTTAGAAATCATCGATACGAACTTGAGGGTATGGTTGATTCTAGGACGAAAAGTCTTAGAAATTCACAAAAAAAACTAGAGGATACTTCAGCTCAGTTAAGGGCTTCATATGAGGCAGCTCGAGATGGAATTATTGTTGTTGGGATTGAAGGAAATTTTATCGCTGCGAATCAAAGGGTAATTGATTTATTTCAGATGAGTGAGGAAATAGGTTTAAATAATGTGGTTGATTTTGCTGAAGGCGTTAAATCAAAGTTTAGTAAGCCTAGTCAATTTATCTCTAGTTGGACGAAAATTAATAATGACGATTCTCAGGTTAGAGAGTTGGAATGGATAATGACAAATCCTGAAGAGAAGATATTATCTGTATATACCTCTCCAGTATTACTGCCAAATGGTAGTCAGATTGCCAGATTTTGGAGTTTCCGTGATGTAACAGAAGAGAGGCGATTACAAAAAGGCCTTGAGCAGGCCCAAAAAATGGAAGCTGTGGGAAGGCTAGCAGGAGGCGTTGCTCACGATTTTAATAATTTGCTGACTGGTATAATTGGTAACTTAAGTCTGGTGAAAACATCTGATGATAGGGTTTTCGATGAGGCGGATAATGACTTTATTCTTTCTGCAAAGAAAGCAAGTCATCGAGCCGCGGAATTGGTAAAACAATTATTAGGATTCTCTAGGCAATCACACTTAGAGCTTGATTATTGTCAGGTGAATGAAGTCATAGACGAGGTGAAAAGCTTGCTGAAGAGCACAATAGACCCCAAGATTTCCATTTCAGTTAATTGTAATGATGATCTTTGGACTGTTGAGGCTGATGGTACCCAGGTAGAGCAAGTTATAATGAATTTATGTGTTAATGCCATTGATGCTATGAATTGTTCAGGGGGAGAACTGGATTTGGTTAGTGAAAATGTAAGCATATCAGAAAATAACATTCATAATTATTCTAGTGATGAATGTGGTGATTTTGTTAAAATTAGCGTGACTGATAATGGGACAGGTATGTCCCCAGAGATAAAAGCAAAATTATTTGAACCTTTTTTTACGACGAAGGAACAAGGTAAGGGGACGGGCTTAGGGTTAGCTACATCTTATGGTATTGTTAAACAGCATGGCGGATGGATTGAATGTGAATCTAATTTAGGTGTCGGAACAGAATTTAGTATTTATTTGCCAAGAAAAGATGCTCCGGACCGTGAGATGAAAAAGAATATCAATGATAATATCTTAGAGGCGACAGGAGATGAAACCATTCTGGTGGTAGATGACGAAGACGTTGTAAGAAAGGTAGCAGAGGGGACATTAAAAGCTCATGGCTTTAAAACTATTTCTGCGGCTAATGGTAAAGAGGCCATAGAAGTTTTAGAGGAACGCTCAGAGGATGTGATGCTAGTCCTTCTTGATCTGACAATGCCGGTAATGTCCGGTATAGAAACTTTGGCAATAATACGTGAAAGATTTGTAGGGATGCCGGTTATTGTTTGTAGTGGGTATATGGTCGATTTGGAGGGGTTTGAAATCGAAAATGGGTTAAGGCCAGATGCGGCAATTCAAAAACCATACGATATTAAAGATTTAACCCTTAAAATAAGGCATCTTATTGATGAAGCACATGCTCCACTTTTTGCCTAATTTTTGCGGCTAATAGCGATTCTTTTATTAATTACTCGAAGATTACGTGTTTTATTATCAGCACTTTACGATTCTATAATGGGGACATATAATTGTAAGCATGAAAAACGCTTCATTGATTACAACAATTATAGCCCTCTTAGTTGGTGCCGCCGGTGGGTATTTTATTGGCAATAAAGGATCTCAAAATGATGTTTCAGGAAATGAAATTAAAAATGGAAATGTCATTTCAGGAAGTGGTCCGGGTTCGTCTTACAAGCCTAGTGGATCTTCTTCAAATAAAGATAACGCTTCGACAGATTCATCTGTAGTCAGTGTTGATGGGAATCTTGCCGCTGAGGCTAGGCGTTTATTTGATTCAGGTGATGTGTCAGGGGCCTTACAGAAAATACTTAACGCGCCAGGTCAGATGGGTAGGATGGAAGCGTTACTTGGTTTTGTGAAGACATTAGATGCTGACGGTGTTGAGACTGCGATGCCATTTGTTAGAGGTATGGGTCGTGGCGGAGATCAGTTTATGTCTATGGGATTATTGATGGGTAGGTATGCGGAAATTGATCCAGAAAGAGCTTTAACATATGTTGGAAAACAAGGTGGTATGGAAAGGGGATTCGGTACATCTTCGATCTTGCGAACTTGGGCTGCGAGTGATCCTCGAGCTGCTGCTGATTATTTAACAAACAATGTTCTTGGTTCTGGGGGCGATGATTGGATGCTAAGAAGAACAGCTGGTAGTTTGGCATCCGAGTGGGCAAAGCAAGATTCTGATGCCGCCTTAGCTTGGGCAAACAATCTTCCGGATGAAGTCAAAGGGGATGCAATGAATAATATCGTTGAGCAGTTAACTTCCCAAGACCCATTGGAGGCTGCCAAAGTAGCAATGGGTTTTGAAGGTGAACAAAGGGAGAGATCTCTCAGAACAATTGCTGATCAATGGTCTCGGAATTCTCCAGAGGATGCTGTTAAATGGGCCGAGTCACTTACAGTTGAGGGTAAGACGCAAGCTTTAGAGGAAGCTGTAGAAAGCTGGGTAGGTAAGGATACCGATGCTGCAGTGGCATATATGGCGAAAATGGATCAAGGTGAAAGGGATACGATTATGAAAGAGGTTGTTGAGCAATGGGGAAGAAAAGGAGCTGAGGCTCAACCTGAAGCAGCAGAGTGGGTTGCCTCTCAACCAGAAGGAAAGGGTAAAGTGGATGCGACCGGCGAAATTGTAGGTCAATGGATGAGATCAGATTCTGAGGCTGCTTCGACCTGGTTAGGTGGACAGCCAGAAGGAGATGCTAAAGATAGAGGTATCTCAGCGTTATTAAGAGACAGATCGGTTAGGGAAGACCCTGAAGTCGCTGTTGCATGGGCTGATGAAATTAGTAATCAGGAGATGAGGAGTGAACAGGTTGAAAGATCGGCAAGAAGTTGGTTAGCTAATGATAGAGCTGCTGCTTTAGAATATTTGGAGCAATCTAACTCATTGTCTGCTGAGCAGAAAACAGAGCTTATCAATTTAAGCCCCGAGGAACTTAATCGTGGGGGTGATCGTGATGGTAGGAGAGGCAGAGGAAGACCATTTTAGGATTCATAAAAAGCTAATTACCTCCAAGTAAAGAATAATTATAGTCTTGCTAAACTCTTTTTGCGTGGTTAAAAACCTGCGAATGGAAGATAGACCTAACTCTACATCGGAATGGGCCAAAGTTAAGGGCTCCGCTGTCCATGGAAGGGGTATGTTTGCAACTCAGTTTATACCTGAGGGGCAATCTATAATCCAATATATGGGGGAAAGAATCGACAAAGAAGAATCTGATAGAAGAGGAAATTCCTTATTCGATGAATCTCAAAAAACCGGCGGTGCACAGGTTTACCTTTTTACCTTGGATGATGATTGGGATCTTGATGGTAATTTTGAATGGAATACCGCAAGACTTGTAAATCATAGTTGTAATCCAAATTGTGAGGCTCAGATAGACGATGACTTAAATATTTGGCTTGTTGCTACCAGAGATATAGAAAATGAAGAGGAGTTATCTTTTAACTATGGTTTTGGTCTAGATGACTTTGAACAACACCCCTGTAGATGTGGTAGTAAAAAATGTGTGGGATATATAGTGTCCGAAGATTATTGGCCTGAGTTAAGAAGAGTTTTAAAGAAGAGAAAGATCAAGGCCGAGAAGAAGGCAGCTAAAGAGCGTGCCCGATTGAAGAAGAAAAAGAATTAAGTGAGTTAGTTTAAGGAATTTTTATTGTCTTACCCTTAAAAATCACATCAGAAGTCATGCCGTTGACTCTTTTTATGGCATTCACGCTCGTTCCATATTTCCTCGCAAGGCCATAAAGAGTGTCGCCAGAAACAATCCTGTGATATTTCGAATTTGAGCTGCTGCTAGGTTTTCTTGCGGTACGTTTTCTGGAAGTGGCTCGACTTGTTGAGGATTTCCTTCCTAGGCGTCTGTCACCTTCGGCAGCCCAAGATGAAACATATTTTCCTTTGGTATCAAAAGGGTATTCATATCTAGGAAGATTGTGAGTCGGAGTTGAGTTGGTTCCATTAGGGAGTTGGGCATCTAATCCCGACCAATCGTAATACCGAACTTTTGTAGAACTTGAATTGGTCGAAGTGCATCCCGAAAGGGACAAGGCTAGGAAAATAGTAATAATAACGAAGCGGAGTTCCTGCATTTAATTTATTTATGCTATGAATCTAGGGGATGCGAGCATTAATTAAAATTAAAAAACATTTAACTTTTAGGAAGCATATTTAGGAATTCTTCGCGCATTTTCATCATATTGCTGTCGAAGGATTTTAATTTTTGTTCGGATTGACTATGAACTGCTTTGAGCTCGTTTAAAACAATGAGATGCTTGTTCTCCGAATCAATGATTGGTTTGAGTTGTGCTTCAATCTCCTGCTGAAGCTTTAATGATTTGGTCAGTATTGATTTTGCATCTGGGACTTGGGTTTCAAGTGATTCCGTATTTGATGAAATTCTTTTAGTGAACTCTTTTATCTTATTTTTTTCCTCTGTTATTTCTGCTTTATACTCTTTTTTAATTTCATCAGACACCGATTCAATTGTGGATTCAATTGTTTTTAGTATGGATTTCCTATTTTTAAGAATGGTTTTATCAATTTCAATTCTAGCTTTAAGTCTGGAACTTTCATTAATGGCGATCTGTAGTTTTTTTTGATTTTCTGAAATTAGTACTCTCACATCCTGGAGCTCTTTTTCTTTTTGTTCTCTGGTTTTAGTCAGGTTTTTTTGTTTAGTGTTAGCCGCCTCATAATCATCAAGTGTTTGATTGAATAGTTCCTCTATCGGTAAACGCTCTTTAAGCTTTTGGTGCCTTACATGATTAAATTTTTGAGCCTGCCAAAAAATTAATTGGGAGGATGCTTTCTGAGAATCAACATTAAGGGAATTAACTTTAGAAAGTTTAGATTTAACAGTTTCATCCAAACTGGTCTTTTGGGAAATGACAGTTTTAAGTTGCGATTCAGAATTAACTATTTCTTTATCTGTTTGGGTTAGGAGAACTTCATTTTTTTGAATTTCAATTCTCCGAGCAGAAATACTTAAATTGATTTTTTGGATTTCTTCTTCTTTTGTTTTTATTTCAGATTGGATCAAAGCTAACTTTGATTGGAGTGACTTTGTTTTTTCTGGGTCTTCTTTTGTCTTCTCTAATAATTTAACGATTTGTGATTCTTCCTTTTTGAAGTTTGTAATATTTTGTTGGCTTTCTTTTTGAGCCTTAATGTCTGAATCAAGATTTGTTTTTGAGGTGCTTAATTGGTTGGATGTATTTGTTTTTGTTTTCCTCTTTTCTTCTAACTGATTATTTATAGAGTTAATTTTTTCGATAACCGGATTTAATTGAGCGAGAGATTCTTGATGAGAGCTTTTGGCTTTGCTGATCTTTTGTTCCGTTAAGTTTGTCTGTGAATTCGCAATCTCGATGCGAGTAGCAATGTGAGGCGGGTTGCCCAATAGATTTCCAATTAACTTTCCATCAGCAGTGTTATGGATTTGAATGCTGCCGTCCCAACTTCCTGAAATCAGTTTTGACCCATCATGATTGAATGATGTTGTTACGATGATCTCAGGACCAGCCTTGGTTGACATCTTTTGCGTGCCGTTAGCATCCCAAACTTTTGCCGTTCTATCGCGTCCACAGCTTGCTATTCTTCCATCTCCAGTAAAGGTCATGTCTAGTACTCCACCTCCATGGCCAGTCCAGTTTTTCACCTGTTTGCCTTCGTTCATTTCCCAAAGTCTAATTGAGCCGTCCTCTGAAGCCGATGAAACGACGTTTGAATCAGATCGCCAGCTAATTGCAGTAACCGATTTAGTGTGAGCTTTTAGTGTGTAGAAGAGATTACCTGTTTGTGCTTCCCAAATATACAAACCACCGTTTCTGTCTCCAGAGGCTAATAGAACTCCATCAGGACTAAATGACAATGAAGTCACCCAATCGGTATGTTTTTTTATATTGGCAACTTCTTCTCCAGTTGAAGTTTCATATATTTTAACTCTTCTACCGGGTCCCCCAAGTGCCACTAGCGAATGATCAGATGTAAGATCTGCTGCAAGTACTGAATCAAATTCTGAACCTATATCGAATACTCTTTTTCCTGTTTTGATCTCCCAGCCAATGACTTTTCCAGATTTTCCTCCACGGCCGCCTCCGGCGATTAGTATGGAGCCGTTTCTACTAAAGGATAAAGTGCTTGGAGTGCCTTCAGGGAAGGGGAGTATTCCATTTAGCATTAGATTATCGCTATTATAAAGAAGGATTTGCTTAGGAACAGCTATTGCAATAAGAGGGGCCCATGGGCTTGATGCAATATCGAGTGCGCTAGCTGCTCTTGCGGATGTAGCTACTGGCTCGAGTGTCAGGTATTCTGGCATTGGAGGAGGGCCATCAGGTTTCCCTGTAGATGTTGTTTCCAAAGCAAGGTTGAAAGTAGGTTTTGCTTTCTTTGCTTTACTTCCACTATTTTCAAGAAGACCTGCAGATATCCATGAGCTAATGAGATCGAGTTTGTCTTTAGCCAGTTTTTCCCCCTTAGGTGGCATTATTGGCTCTTCTTTATGCGTTACTGACAGGTAGAGCCGACTGCCGCTAGGGTCGCCTGGATTCACAATTTCTCCAGATGAACCGCCTTGCATCGTGGCAGAATAGGTAGAGAGATCGAGTCCCCCTTTGGCCTTGTCGGGGTTGTGACAACTTAGGCAGCGATCAGCTAAAATTGGACGTACGTGCTCCTCATAATTAATTTTGTCTTCCTGGGCTAAGGTATCAAATGATGCCGATATAGATATCAATAATATCAGTGAACGATACAGAGAATGACCAAGCGAGGAATATTGAAATGGTATTAGGCTCACGAGTTTAATCGCTAATGGTTAAACATGAATTCTTTGGCGTTTAATAGGGCCCAAAAGAGATCCTCTAGATCTTCTCTAGACTGTTTAGGATCAATATTAATTTTTGCGATAAGTTGGGTTTTCTCAGTTTGTGTTGGCTTTCGTCCAAATGTCCTAATGTATAAAGAGTCAATAATTGCTTCCGAAGACTTACCTTCCTCAAGCATCGTTTGAACTACTTTTCCTGATCTGATTCGGTTGCCTGTGGCATCACCATTGATCAAGTGCAAAGCTTGTCCAAGGTTAGGCTCCATCTTAACCTCACAAGAACAGACTGTTTTTCTTTCTGCTCTGCCAAAGGTGCGTAGGAAATAGTTTGATACGTTTCCATCAGCAATCTGAACGGCCCTTGCACCCAGTGGGAGTCCTCTAAATTTATTTTTTGTATCTGTCACCTGGCTAATGGCATCAAGCAAAACTTCTGCCCTCATTCTTCTGGATAGTGAGTGAGAAAAGTTCTTGGTGTCGCCCTCATTGGTGGTGTTCACCTTGGTGGAGAGTTGATAAGTTCTAGATGTACAAATGTCTCGCACTAATTTTTTAAAGTCATAGTTGTATTCAGTGAAACGATTAGCAAGAGCATCTAGAAGTTGTGGATTTGATGCAGGGTTACTAATTCTAACGTCATCAACCGGATCGATGATGCCGGTTCCGAAAAAGTGTGACCATACAATATTGGATAAGTTTCTCGAGAAGAATGGATTTTCTGGTGATGCCATCCATTCTGCAAGGACGGCCCTACGGTCTTGGCCTCTTTTGATTTCTGGTTTTTCTGCTCCTAAAAATACAGGTTCCATGGTTTTGCCGCCAACTGGATGTTTCATATCACCACTGGCTCTATTGTAGACGATTACCTCTCTAGGATCTTGTGCACTTTTTCGTCCGATTTGAGAGAAGAACGCAGCAAAGGAAAAGTAATCATCCATAGTCCAACGGTCGAAAGGGTGATTGTGACATTGAGCGCATTGCAGTCTCATACCCATAAAGACCTGAGCAACGTTTTCCGATAATTTCAAAGTGTCCCTCTCAATTTGATAATAGTTCGTTGAGGGGCTATTGAAGGTTCCTCCAGTGGAGGAGAGTAATTCTTGGACTATCTTATTGAACGGAACGTTTTTTGCGATTCTTTCCTGAAGCCAATTATAATAAAGAAGTGTGGCCTTATAACTAACTTGGTTGTTTGCATTTGTACTTATTTGAAGCAGTTCAGCAAATTTCATTACCCATACTTCAGTGAATTCTTTTCTTGAAAGGAGTTTATCAACGACCTTATCTCTTTTGTCTTGGGATTGATCAGAGATGAAGGAGAGAAATTCCTCTTCTGTAGGCAGAGTGCCAGTAATATCGATTGTCGCTCTTCTGAGAAATTCTTGATCAGAGCAAAGGTTAGAGGGAAGAATTCTTAATTTATGAAGTTTTGCCGATACTGCTTCATCAATGTAATTTGTGGGAGGGAAGGATGGTCTCTGATATTCGAGATCATCGGGAATCACGATGACTTGAGAGCCAACAGTGAACGTGGCAAATCTGGCCATGACAAAAGCTTCGCCTCTGTTTCCTGCGGTCACCATGCCATCCTTGTCAATCGCTGCGGAGGGGGCGTTATTAGTTTCAAAAACCGTTAATGAAGTGACATCTCTTGTCGTTCCATCAGAGTAGCCGGCCACCGCTATGAATTGCTGAGTTCTTCCTTTTCCTTCAAGAACGGCCTGATCAGGATAAATGTTCAGTGAAGTAGGAGTGGCTACGTCTTTAGGATCGTCAGGCGCGCCCGCCTGCAGCCATGAAACTAAGATGTCATGGTATTCGGAATCTTTATTGAAGAGTTTACCTCCAGTATGAGGAACGGCCTCTATGGCTTTTTCAACCAGTAAGCTTTCTGCTGGATAGGCCAGGTCGATTCGTCGACCGGAGAGTTCTCTAGTGACTCTGTGATAATCACCCACGGGATCATAACCAAAGAGTGAGAGCATGAATCCATCCTGACCTCTGGCCGATCCATGGCATGAACCATTGTTACAACTTGCGCGCATGAATAGAGGCATTACATCAAGCCGGAAACTTATAGGTCTTTCTTTTTCAGAATCGGTAATTTTAATTGGTGTACTGGCACTTTTGCCATGGAAGCTTATTTTTATGGAAGTATCTCCATCGCTTCTGGGCCTAAAAAGGTTGCCCTCAATGGTAACAAGAGAGGGGTCTTCAGTCTCAAATTCAACTTTGTCTGTAATATCGCGAGTGGTTCCATCGTTATAAGTGGCAACCGCAACCAGCCTTTGTAGATCAGAGTTAGTATTTAGAGAAACCTCTGGAGGAAAGATTTGGACACCTGCCAAATTGCTCGAATCATTTGCAATGTCTTCTTGAGTCATCGGCTCCCTATGGACCAAAATTAATTCGTCTGGCCATTGAGCGCCATTTTGTATCCAACTTGTAAGTAATGAGATTTCTTCCTGGTTTAGAGGTTCACCTTTTGGCGGCATGATTTCCTCGTCGTCATGCGGGAGTGAAATTCTTTCAATCAATAAGCTGGCATCGGGATTGTTAGGAGTAACTGCTGCTCCGCTGTCGCCACCTTTTGATGAGGCTAACAGCGTACTCAAATTGAGGTCACCTTTTTGCTTTGTGGAGCTATGGCAGCTAACACAGCGACTCTCTAATAG
>JACETS010000007.1 GCA_013911195.1 Verrucomicrobiales bacterium
CCATCATTCGATGAGATTGAGAAATATAAAAAAGTCGATGACCCAAATAACTATGCAAGACTAATTGATCAACTTCTTAAACGTCCAGAATTTGGCGAAAGATTGGCAAGCTCCTGGATGAATGTTGCTCGCTACGCAGAAGATCAAGCTCATCAAGTTGGTAGTGATAAGAAATTTTTCTACCCGCATGCACATAAGTATAGGCAATGGGTGATAGAAGCTTTTAATCATGATTTGCCATATGATGATTTTATTCGCTTGCAACTTGCTGCTGATAAGGTTGACGACGTTGACGAGAAAGATTTTGCTGCCCTTGGTTTTCTTGGATTAGGCCCTCAATACTACAACCGTGGCCGACTTGAAGTGAAGGCTGAAGAATGGGAGGATAGTGTTGATGTAGTTAGTCGTGGCTTTATGGCTCTAACTGTTGCCTGTGCTCGGTGTCATGATCATAAGTACGATCCCATCAGTACAGCTGACTATCATGCTTTCGCAGGTGTATTTGCCAGCACTGAAATCCATAAACGTGAAATTGTAGACAGTACCGGTGATAAGTCTCATATTCATATCGTCAAGGATGGGAAGGTTCAAGATTTACCGATTTTCAAGCGGGGTGATGTCACTGATAAAGGAGAAGTAATACCGAGAGGATTTCTGGAAATTTTATCTGATAGAGATTCCAAGAAATATACTAATGGGAGTGGCAGGTTAGAACTCGCTAATGCAATAGCTAGCTCAGAAAATCCGTTAACTGCCAGAGTGGCTGTAAACCGGATTTGGCAATTATTCTTTGGTCAAGGTCTTGTAAAAACAACCAGCAATTTTGGCAGTCTGGGAGGATTGCCATCTCATCCAGAATTACTTGATTATTTAGCGATTACTTTTATGGAAAACGGCTGGTCCATAAAAGATTTAATCAAACGTATTCTGTTATCATCAACTTACAGACAAAGTTCTTTTGTGATTTCTTTAAAGCGTCAAAAAGATGAGGAAAATAAATATTATTCTTATTTTCCTAGGAGAAGGCTTTCCGCAGAGATGCTTCGCGATTCAATGTTATTAGTTTCTGGAGAGATGGAGAGCGGAGACAGGGGAGCTGAATCTCTGAAGGTGTCTGACAAAAAGAATTTGAGACGAACTATTTATTCAAGAATTAGCCGGAAAGAACTAGACCATTATCTTGCTCTTTTTGATTATCCAGATCCTAATATTCATAGTTCTTCTCGTGATGAAACTATCACGCCTGCACAAAAACTTTATTTTATTAATAGTGAATTTGTTATTGAAAGATCGAAAAAAATATCACTAGAAATTACCTCCAATAATATCAATGAATCGATAATTAAAATGTATCAAAAAATCTTATCTCGATCTCCTTCTAATCAGGAATTATTAAGGTCTGTTGAGTACATCGGAGTGGTTGAAGAAAAGAAAGAAGAACGCTGGCAACGATTTGCCCAGAATTTACTCATCTCAAACGAATTTATTTTCCGTGATTAACTCAAAATATCAGCATCCAATAAAACGACGGGCGATTTTGCATCAATCTGCAATGGGTTTTGGGGCTGTTGGCTTGGCGAATCTTCTTGGGAAAAAGCTATTAGCTAAAGGAAATGAATTTAGCTCTTTAAATAGAAGTGTTGCTCCTAGGGCAAAACGAGTCATTTTTTTGTTCCTTAACGGAGCGCCATCACACGTTGATACTTTCGACCCGAAGCCTGACTTATTAAAGCATGAAGGCAAAAAACCAGAGGGTAAATTATATAAAGCCACAAATGCTGGTTTTTTACCATCTCCCTTAAAATTTAATCAATGTGGCGAATCTGGTCTTAAAATTAGTGAGTCTTTACCAAATTTATCTAAGCTTGCAGATGACTTATGTGTCATTAGGTCGATGCATTGTGACGTTCCGAATCATGAACCAGCTTTGTTGCAAATGCATACTGGAGTTATACAGCCAACAAGGCCATCAATTGGAGCATGGACCATTTATGGATTAGGTTCAGAAAATGAAAACTTACCGGGCTATGTGGTTCTTCGACCGAGTCCAAAAACAGTTGTAGGTCCAGCTCTTTGGAGTGCCGGTTTTTTGCCGGCTCAATTTCAAGCCTCAAGTGTAATCACCAAAGATATGTCATTGGAAAAGTTACTCGCAAATATTAAAAGCCCGGGCTCAGCTAAGATCGAGCAAAGAAGACAGCTAGATTTGCTTTCGAAGATGAATGAGTTTCATAATCATTCACGAAAAGCTGATTCTATTCTGGAGTCTCATATTTCGACTTTGGAGACTGCATATCGAATGCAAATAGAGGCTACAGACGCATTTGATATTTCAAAAGAGACAACCAAAACAAAAGAAACATACGGTAATTCTAAATTTGCTCAATCATGCTTGCTTGCCAGAAGGTTAGCAGAAAGGGGAGTAAGATTTACCACCGTGTATTATACAAAAGATTCAAGTAATCAACCATGGGATACACACGAAAATCATTACGAATCTCACGCAAAACTTTGTGCTGATGCAGACAAAGCCGCTGCAGCTTTAATTAATGATTTAAAATCTAGGGGCCTTCTTGAAGATACTTTGGTGATATTCGGCGGAGAATTCGGAAGGACTCCATATGCTCAGAACCACCAAAAAAAGAAACCTGGTCGAGATCATCATCATACTGCGTTTTCAATGATGCTAGCGGGAGCTGGCCTGAAGGGAGGTTTTGCATATGGTAAATCAGATGAGTTTGGCATGAATGCTATTGAAAATCCTGTTCATGTGCATGATTTACATGCCACGATTCTCTATCTTCTCGGTATTGATCATGAAAAACTTACCTATCGATACGCTGGTAGGGATTTTCGTCTTACTGATGTTTATGGACGCGTTGTACACGAATTAATGTCATAGATTTTATTCTTGTTCCTTCGCCAAGGAGGTGTTTGTTATTCCTCTTATGTCAGATGAGGAAAATAAGAGTACCGAAGAGGAACTTATCGCTGTTAGGCGTGAAAAGTTAAATAGGCTTAGAGAACTAGGAGTAAATCCTTACGGTGAGAGGTTTTTAATTGATAAGGAAATTGATGAATTGAGTGAATCTTTTACCGAAGGCTCTAAAGTTGTGGTTGCCGGTAGGATAACTGCCCACAGAGACATGGGGAAAAGTCATTTTTTCGATATATCTGATTTTAAGGGGCGAATACAATGTTACCTTAATGCTAAGGCAGTTGGAGAAGAAAGCTTTGAAATATTCAAACAATTAGATCTTGGTGACTGGATAGGTGTTGAAGGGGAAACTTTTAAAACCAAAGTCGGTGAACCAACTGTTAAGGTGGAATCTTTCAAAGTGCTTTCGAAGTCTCTAAGACCATTGCCTGATAAATACCATGGCCTCTCTGATAAAGAAACCCGCTACAGACAAAGGTATCTAGATTTAGTCTCTAATGAAGCAAGTAGAAATGTTTTTCTGAAACGATCATTGATCGTTAGAGAAATTAGAGACTTTCTCCAAGACCGCGGTTTCATCGAGGTAGAAACACCGATGCTTCAGGATGTCCCTGGTGGAGCCGCAGCTAGGCCATTTGAAACTCATCATAATGCTTTGAATATGCCTCTTTATATGAGAATTGCTCCAGAGCTTTTTCTGAAGAGGTTGTTAGTTGGCGGAATGACTAAAGTTTTCGAACTGAATCGCAATTTCAGGAATGAAGGTATTAGTAGAAGGCACAATCCTGAATTTACAATGCTTGAGGCCTACTGGGCATATGCTGATTTTGAGGCTATGGCTGATCTTGTTGAGGAAATGGTATGTACGGTTGCAGAAAAATATTGTGGAGGTTTGAATATTGAGACAAAAGATGAAGAAGGTAACGTTACCAAAAATATCAATCTAAGTAGGCCTTGGAAAAGAGCCCCATACAAAGAGCTCATCAAAGATGTTGCTGGTCAAGATTGGTTTGAAATTACTGCAGATCAGAGACGTGAAAAATGCGCTGAACTTGGGGTTGAGATATCCAAACAAATGGAAGATTACGAAGTTACCCAGCAGGTTTTTGAAAAGCTAGTTGAAGAAAAAACATTTGATCCTCTTTATGTTACTCACGTGCCTAAAGAACTAGTTCCTTTGGCTAAACAAAATACTGATGATGATTCTTTAGTTGATGTTTATGAGCTTATTATAAATGGTCAAGAAATATCACCTGGTTATTCTGAATTAAATGATCCTGATATTCAAAGACAACGACTTATGGATCAGGCAGGTGAGGAGACTCAAAAAGTGGATGAAGAGTTTCTAACCGCTTTAGAGCATGGAATGCCTCCTGCTGGTGGTATAGGGATTGGAATTGACAGACTAGTCATTATGCTGACTAGCGCTGAATCGATTAGAGATGTCGTACTTTTTCCACAGTTGAAAAAAAGTGGAGACGAGGAGAATTCCTAATTTAGCGGTGCCCTGAAGATAAATTCAATGGTTAGTTGTAGTGATTAAAAATTTTAGTCTTTTTTTGGCTTTAAGATATTTGAAGCCAAAGCGTACCTACGTATCTATAATAACTCTAATATCGATAATTGGGGTTGCATTGGGGGTTGGAGTTTTAATTGTCGTCATTGCAGTGATGACAGGTTTTGAAAAGCGACTTGAGGATTTGATATTAGGTTTCGAACCTCACCTCAGGGTAGAACAATATGGCTTTGCTGATGCTTCAGATCCAAATTTAGATGCAGCTGGATGGGATGTATTAATGGAAAAAATTGAGGGGGTTGAGAAGGTGAAATCTGTTGCTCCCTATGTAATGGGTCAGGTGCTTCTTCAATTTGGTAGTGATGCGTCGCGTCGACAATCTGCTTTGATGATGATGGGTATTGATTCATCGGAAAGTAGTTTAAGCGAAAGAATTAAAGAGATTGTTGATCAGGGTAATCTGGATCTATCATATCAACCAGAAGAGGGTAAGTATGGATGCTTAGTCTCCTTACAGTTTGCCGAAAGGAACGGGTTACAGCTTGGTGAGCATATTGAGGCATTTTCAACTGCTGACATTGAACCTATTGTTACTGATCTTTTCGAAGCTGCTGATAATGATGAACTTGATGATGAAGAGCTTAGAAAAAGGGTCAGGGAATTAACTGAAAGTATCAAAACCCCTAAAGACTTGATAGTCACAGGTATATTTGATTCCGTCAGATATGGGGAAATGATTTTGATTCCATTAGAAATTGGACAGGATTTGTATGAATTGGGTTCAAACATACATGGTTTGTCTATTGAATTAGATGATCCATTTTTGGCGGATCTAATTAAAGAAAAATCTTTTAACCAAATTATGCCAATAGGTTGGCAGTCTCAAACTTGGATAGAACGCAATAAACAGTTATTCGCAACAATCAGAAACGAGAGGGGGATGATGTATTTTGTTCTTTTCTTTATAATTCTTGTTGCCGCTTTTAGTACGATGAACACAATGATTACAGTTACAGTCCAAAAGCGTCATGAAATTGGTGTCATGAAAGCTCTAGGGGCAAAGATCTCACAGATTGTTGGTGTCTTCATAGGACAAGGATTAATCGTTGGATTTATTGGTTCAATTTCAGGATTGGCCGGAGGGTCTCTGGTTCTTTATTATCGAAATGGAATAAGGGAAATCCTTTCTAGAAATTTGGGTGTCGAGGTGTTTCCAGAAGAAATGTATGGAGTTGCGGAGATACCCGCGCAAATAATTCCTAGTGACATCGCAATTATTTGTATGGGAGCATTTATATTATGTACTCTGGCGGCTCTGCCACCCGCATATATGGTGGCAAGACTTGACCCTGCTAAAGCGCTAAGAGATTAGTTTATAATATTTAATTTTAATCTAAAATATTTCATTGATGAGGAATCGTTTTCATTCCTATTATCAATTTTCAAAGAGATATTGGCGGTATTTTTGTCTAATTTCATCTGAGAAATTACTTCAAAGGCCTCAACGTTGTACCATTTCTGAAGGTCATTAGATTTTTGAGGGATAAAAGTAATATCATCAGCTAGTAGATTTTTTTGGTAATTGAAAATTATATATCCATTTTGAATCTCAATTTGTTGGGTGGCAAAATCATTGAACGCGTATTTTATCAGCTCGTCACCCTCAAATTGAGTATTATCAAAAGTGCCAGGATTCCCTCCATCATCAGCGCTCGACCTCCAGCTGGTATTAAGGTTGGGATTAAAAATTGATTTTGGATCGATTCTTACAAGACTAGGTCCGTCACCATCAGATGATTCGTACCAAGGCGCTTTGTCATCATATTTGAAACTCTCAATTATTTCCCCTTGAGCATCAATCAGTGTTATTCTTTCGCCTCCGTTATCCAGTTGTCCCTCATAGTTTTCAGGAGTGATTACTATTCTTTCCTCTGGTTTTAAACTCTTACTATGATTGAATTCATAGCGTATGCCTTCTGTAAACTTTACACCTGTAAGCTCAATGATCTGATTAGAAGTATTCATTAGTTCTACGAATTCATTTTCTTCAGAATTTCCGGCTGGATTATAATGAATTTCTGAAATCACCAAATTGCCGGCTTTTGCAGGAGTTCCTACTATAAATGTGGCTTCATTTAGGGCTGACCAAATATTATTTCTAAGAATTCTGGCTTTGACTGTCCCACTCGATGATAAACTTATTGTACTGGAGTATTCTTTGGCATTGGCCGAAATTCCATTAGATGGCCTTGTTTCAAAAGAAAGTTTTGGAAGTATAAGAAAGTCACTTCCTCCTCTTGAAGTATTCATTCCCTGAATAGCGAGTATATTTTTTCCTATCTTTAGATCGGAAATAGACTGTGAAATATCAACTGGCTCAAATTCCACGGCTAGTGAATCCGGATGAGATTTTGTTGCCCTTGAATTCCAGGTCAAGGTTTGAGGGTTATTTTTTCCTGCAACGAATTTCCCATTAATGAAAGCGGCATAGCCGTCATCATATTTCACATTTAAAATTAATCTTGAAATTTGATTTAAGACTTGCTGATCCGATATCGTGAACTCAAGGCGCATCAAGCAAGAGGCGTTTTTTCCCAACATTGAAAGAATTGGGAATTTAATGAATTCATCATACTCTCCAATAGTTCTTTCAAATCCGATACCAGTTTCACCAAGCTGCCAAGAAGAGTCGTCATAATTGACTTGTGTCCATTTTTGATTGAGGCCTGAATCCTCTAATTCAATAAGAATAAGTGTTCTATGATTCTCTCCGATAAGTATTGTTTCATTTGTTTGGACTGACGATAGGTGGGGATCTGAGCCATCTAAAGTGTAAAATATAATGCCGCTATTATTTGGGTTTTCTATGCCAAGAGTATAGTTGTTGGTTACTTGGCCTCCTAGATGAGAAAATTTTGGAGATTTTGTAGTTGGATATAAATCACGTGCGATTAATTGATTTAGAAGAATCTCAGTTCTGTTTGGGAGGTAAGATTCAAAAATCCAATTCTGCGTTGTCCTGTAATGCTCATTTCTTGTGTAGAGATCAAATTGTGACCGATTCCATCTTCCCGAATCTACATCTCTTCTATAATCACCCCAGCGCGCAGATTCCGCGATGATTGGTAGTTCTAATTCCAATGACCTTTTTTGCCATATTTTTTTTGCTCCTTCAGGACTTAATGGACCTGAATTAAACATGTGTTTTCTTATGCGATCGGCGAATCTCAATTTATACCAATCGTTCTTCATTAAGTTTTGGTGAATGCCCGTAGGCCTTTTATTTCCATTTTTGTTTGTTACGTCTGTTAATAGGGCATTGCTAATAGGTTTAGGGCTTTGAATTGCTCCGGCATTGTTGGGAGATAATGCAAATTCACTGTCCCAAGGAAAAAAACGAAATGGTTCACCATCAGGACCATTTCCTGCTGCTCTCCAATTATGACCATCCCAGTCACGATTGCCGATATAAAAATTAAGAAGGATGTAATCGATGAAAGAGTTAACATGAAGGTGTTTCTCCAATGTTTTATAGTCTTGTGGCGAATTGATTCTTTTTGATGTG
The DNA here is from genome assembly GCA_013911195.1 of Verrucomicrobiales bacterium. Classification (GTDB taxonomy): domain Bacteria; phylum Verrucomicrobiota; class Verrucomicrobiia; order Verrucomicrobiales; family DEV007; genus EC70. Next base: position 8,020 of record JACETS010000007.1, read on the forward strand.
AGGTTTGCCATCACGTTGTAGTTCGCCATGGATCCATTCGTTGCGGCACTAGAATTTATGGCGTCATAACTGGATTCTTTTTCTCCAAAGTATGCTTCCATGTAATCGGCATCAGGCCTCTCGTGTATGTGATAAATTCCCCAGTAGAGTCCATTAATGTATAAATGAACCCAGCGTCCATGTACGCCTGTATTACCCATTGCAAGGAAGAGGTCATTTGCGAATTGATCACGGTTATATTGTGCATATTTCGATTGATAATAGTGTCGATGTGTCCAACCAAAATTGAATCCACCCCTAAGTTGAAGGTAATCAAATTCCTGTACTGAGCTTTTACCGAATGGTCCATTTTTGAAAAGTGGATATTTTAACTTTCCTTCGCCGTATTCTTTTCGAAATCGTAAACTAAAGCTATGTTTAGGAATATCCGGATTTCTGCTGCTACCGCCTTGTACTCTCATTCCAGAGTCAATTTGAAATTTTTCCTCGTCATCATTTTGAGATAAAAATTCCATCGAAACTGGTCTTTCCCATGATTCACCCTGACTTTGAGGGTTCTGATAGATACCTGAACGGCTATTATAAAAATCATTTGGATTAATGGCGACAGATAAACTAGGTAATGCCTGTAGTGAAGGGATGATAAGATCATTGTATTCAGGAGAATTGACTATTTCAGGATCCATTTCATAATCAGCTAGTTTTCCTGCCCAATACTTAGGTAGGTTTGGTCCTGTATTCGGTTGTTTAATAACACTTTCTGGGAATATGTACGTGTGCGTGTCTACATTTGTTGGTACGAATCTATCTTTGAATGCTACGGCTCTTATCACTCTCGTTTCATCTATCAATATAGGCTCTGTATATTCTATTCCATTATTCAGAGTTGGGGTACTTCCATCTTCAGTATAGACAATGGAGCAGTCCTCGGTTTTGCTGCTAATTTCAAGACTAAAGGGCTCGAAATACAGGCCTCGATCTTTGCTAAATTTTGTGTCATTCACAAAACCACTAACAATTGGACCATTATTTTGTTCTCCGGGTGAAGGTTCTAAAAAATATCCAAAACTCCAGAGATCTGCATCGACAGTTTTAATGCCATAAGAAATATTTTTTGGAGTTGAAGCGAGCACAGGTTCAAACTCTTGTATGATTGTGAGTCCGTCAGATCCAATTAGTGCCAGATATTCTCCATTACTATCGATTGAAAAATTAGTATGAAAGTTACCATCTGGGTCTTTAGGGCTATTTTTAAATTTGCCTGATGCAAAAATAACTAAATAAGCGCCAGAGTTAATTTTAGCTTCTTCAGGAAATGTCCATTTTCTTAAATTATTGCGGTCGTCTGTTAAAAATAGCCCCGCAAGATTGATCTCTGACGAATTAGGATTATGCAACTCGATCCAGTCTGAATTTTCTCCGTATCCATCCTTTATAGAGTCTTTGTTGTTGGTCATAAATTCAGTTATGACCAAGTTCGCAGCTCGGGTTTGAGATGAGAAAAAAAACTGCCAGAAGCTAATTAATGAAAGTATAAAAAAAATACGTTTTGTTATATTTTTTTTTATCACGATTGTCTTATTTTTAAAATGTTCCTAAGAAATCTTTTAATGTTAATAGATTATTATTCAGGTAAATCCCATTCGACCTCGGCAGTCTGAATGTTTCCAAATTTATCATCATACTTAATATAACCTTCCTTAGCGCCAAATTCGTGGACAAGTTTAGTTACTTTGACATCATAACAGCAATACTCCGCTACCTCTCTACATTTACCTTCACGCCACCACCTTATTGCATCTAGACCTTGAGCTGTTTTTCCAGCTCCTAAAGTCGCTGATGCAACGGAATCAAGTTTGATTCTGTGACCAATTTTTTCTTCTATGCTAACCATCAGATCGAGACTAATGCATTGGTCAGCCAACGAAAATGGATGGTAACCCTCCAGAACAGGATAATCGAAATTAATATGGTTAAAGCCTATAACCAGATCAGCAGAAGTAAGTTCTTTTATCAGCTCTTCAACTTTATGTTCAGGATAAGCAATATATCCATTAGATTTTGAACTGTAGGTAACACCAACAGACATTCTCATATCTCCTTTGTTATTCCATCCCCCAACATCATTAGCTGAATGAATAGTCTCTAGATCAAAATAAACGTAATTTTTCGCCATTTTATTTCTATGGTATTATTTGTTCTGGAGATAACAATAAGAGCCCAACTAAATTGTTGATTATAAAAATTGAAAAAATACCTGCAAAAATTCTTAATGCGTTTAGTTCGTTATGCGTCACCTCTATTTTCAGCCATCGGTCCCACTGAGTGATTCTTTTGTTTAATAAATAGATATATGAAATTATGGGGCAGATAATTAGGAAAGGAAAAATCCAAAATCCTAAGCCAAAAAATAGAACAAAAAAAGATCTTGTTAAGGCAGACAAGGGGTCAATTCTTTTTCCATTAATCTTGGATGTTTTTATATTTAATATCCATTTTCCTAGTGTTGTAGAAAAAATCGATATTAGTAATGTCTCAGTAATTATCCAAGAAATGCAAATTGATAAAGTTATCAATACTAAGACACCAATTTCAGGTTGATCAGTTGACTCGCTGCTCAGCATTTTTTGCAGAGCATCAGGTCCCATCAGTTCATTAAGTTTTGACCTTCCTATGTAATTAGTTAGAAATAAAATTCCCAAAAAAATATTAATTGGAAAGTCGATTAATTTGGCCCATAACCTTATCCAGGGTTTTGCTTTGGAGAGATTTGGAGAAGGTTCAAGAATAGATTTTCTTTCTTCGCTGTTAATAATTATTGAATCACGGTCAGCTTCAGCAATTTCGATATCAATACTATTTCTAAAAGGTGGGCATTCTTTTAAAGGCTCCCATTTCGTCATCCCCTTGACCCATGCTAAAGTGCTTGTGTTAATTCTATCCTTACGAAGTAATTCTCTTACCTCGTAAATGCTCATCGGCCCAGTCTTTTTGCCATCAACTACTACGAATATTTCCATGTATTTCTGTCTGATAGTTAATATGGATATTAAACTAAATCATTCAAAACGTTTAATTAATGCTGTATTTCATATATGTTAATAAAATTCTAATGAAAAAACATTTTGATTTTTTTCACACTTTCATTTATTGAGAATTATTCTCAATAAATGAAAGCATTATCAATAATCCTCAATTTCGTACCCGTTCACCTCTTTATATCTTTAGGGGTATTCAACATTTTGCCGGTTGGAGCTCAAGAAGTTACTCTTTACTCTCATAGGCATTATGAGGCCGATGAAGAACTCTATGATAAATTCACCAAAGATACGGGAATAAAAGTGAATGTCGTTAAGGCTTCAGCCGACGCACTTATTGAACGAATTAAAGCTGAGGGTAAGGAATCACCCGCAGATTTACTTATTGCTGCAGATGCTGGGCGACTCGTTAGGGCTCAAGATGCTGGTGTATTACAAGCTGCAACCAGTTCCAAGCTAGATAAGCAAGTACCAAAAAATATGAGAGATGCAGCTGGTCATTGGTATGGTTTTACCGTGAGATCTCGTGTGCTCATATACTCAAAAGATCGTGTCAAACCTTCTCAGTTGAGTACTTATGAGGACTTGGCTGATCCCAAATGGAAAGGAAAACTTTTGGCACGCTCTTCTTCCAATATATATAATCAATCTCTTTTGGCATCCATTATTGCCAATAATGGCAAGTCAGAGGCCGCTAAGTGGGCTGCTGCAGTGCGTAAGAATATGGCAAGACCACCAGAAGGCAGTGATCGTGATCAGATGAGAGCCGTTGCCGCAGGTATTGGTGATGTTGCTATTGCAAATACATATTATGTTGGACTATTGGTTAACTCGTCTAACCCAAAGGATCGTGAAGTTGCAGAAAAAGTTGGAGTGTTTTTTCCTAACCAAAAAGGAAGAGGATCGCATATAAATATTAGTGGTGGGGGAGTAGTAAAGTGGTCAAAAAACAAAGCCAATGCTATCAAGCTTCTTGAGTTTTTGACTGGTTCAGAAGCCCAGAGCACGTTTCCCGTGACAACGTATGAATTTCCTTTGGAAGTTTCTTCCACAGATTCTTCATTGCTTAAATCTTGGGGAAAATTTAAAGCTGATTCATTATCAATTTCACAATTAGGAAAATTAAATTCTGAGGCTGTTAAGATTTTCACACTAGCTAATTGGAAATAATTCTTATCATCACAAATTAAATTCCCCTCATTGCTCAGTTAAGTTTTATGCTTTAGGCTACCAACCTTTTCTTGGTTATGCCTGGAGGACTCAAAGATATAAATACTCAAAGAATCTCATCTTTTTGGTGGTGGCTTGCTGCTGCTACTATTGCTATCGTTCTTTTTTCTCCGCTTACTGTTATTCTTTCCTCATTTTTTGAAGCACCGGGAGAGGGCTGGGATCTTATATCAGAGCACCTCCTCTTTGAATATATATCAGGCACATTAATTATGATTGTTGGTGTCGGGATTACTGTCCTTGTTTTCGGAGTTGGTTCGGCATGGATAATTACTGTTTGGGACTTCCCCTTTAAGAGGTTTTTTTCTCTTGCGCTAATGATGCCAATGGCAATTCCAACTTATGTCATGGCCTTTGCTTATTCGTTTGTTAAGTATGATATTCGAGATCCATTTATGCTTTTAATTAAAGAAAGATGGGGTGCTTCGGTCATGTCGAATTCGACTGAAGTATTTAATTACGGTTTAGCTATTTTGATTCTTTCCTTTGCTCTTTATCCATATGTTTATGTAGCAGCTAGGGTTGGCTTTTCAGAAATTTCTGGAGCTTATATTGAAAATTCAAGGTTATTAGGACGTGGCTTATTTCGTAGTGTTTTTAGTGTTGGATTACCATTAGCTCGACCCGCAATTGTTGGTGGGCTTTTGTTAGCTCTTCTCGAGGTGATGAATGAGTATGGAGCAATGACCTTCTATGGTATCGAAACGTTAACTACAGGTATCTTTGTAAGCTGGACTGATCTGGGAGATAAAGATTCTGCAATACGTTTAGCTGCAATAGCTATGGTTTTTGTTCTTTTGATTATCGTTTTAGAACGATTATTGAGAGGTCGAGCCAAGTTTCATGCACATAGATCTTCGAGCAATAATTTATCCACACCTACGCGAACAACTTTTGGGGCGTTCTTAGCTTTTCTTTGTTGCCTTTTACTTTTTCTATTATCATTTGCGCTTCCAATTTCTAATTTGATTATCAATGCATTTAGAGGTTGGGGTAAAAGTAATATTTCAAATTTAGTTCAGGGACCATTAGTTGACAGCTTTTTAGTTTCTTCGGTAGGCTGTATTGGAATAGTCGTTGCAGCATTGATTGTATCCTATGCATCAAGATTATTTCCCTCCTTTTTTATGAAAACTTTAACTAAGTTATGCATGCTGGGCTATGCTGTTCCTGGAGCCGTTGTTGCAATTTCGATACTGATATATTTTTCAGGTATGGGAAAATTTATCAGTGAGTACTTTGGGATTGGCTCACTTACATCGCTGATGTTCACTTTGACTCCTGCAGGATTGATAATTGCCTATTTTGTAAGATTTATGACCCCTGCTTTGGCACCGATTGAAGCAGGTATGACAAGAATCAATGTCAATATGGATGAGGCGTCCTCGATGCTTGGCAGGTCTAGTTGGGGGAATTTCTTTAATATCCATCTACCTCTTCTTAGGTTTCCTCTTCTCGGAGCCATGATAGTGTTATTTGTAGATATCTTGAAGGAGTTACCACTTACTCTTGTTCTCAGGCCTCCAAATATTGAAACGCTTGCAACTACTTCATATGGCTTAATTCAAAAAGAAGAAAGGATAGTTGATGGTTCCTTTCCTGCTTTAGTTTTAGTCTTAACCGGGACTTTGGGTGTCTTGGCTTTACATCTTTTGATTCGTAAACGAATAATTAAAGAATAATCAGATGTCGAAATCGCTTCGAGTACAGGAAATTACTAAATGCTTTTCAAGGGCGGATAAGCCCGCGCTTGAAAAGGTTTCCATCTCTCTTTCTGATGGTGATATCATGGCTCTGGTCGGCGAAAGTGGAAGCGGAAAGACCACTCTTTTGAGAATAATTGCCGGTTTAGAGAATCCCGATAGTGGTTTGGTCGAAATTAATGGTGAGATTGCTTGGAGCTCTGAAACAAAAACTTTATTACCTGAGCAACGAAATATAGGATTTGTATTTCAGGATTATGCTCTTTTTCCTCACTTAACCATAAAGAATAATATTCTATATGGTTTGCATAAGATACACCCTAAAAATGAGAGATTAGAACGGTTCAATGAAATTATTTCTTTGACTGGTCTTGAGAATCTTGAGAACAGGTTTCCGCATGAGCTTTCTGGTGGCCAACAGCAGCGAGTTGCTTTAGCTAGAGCGCTTGCGCCAAAGCCAAATTTCATATTACTTGATGAGCCATTTAGTAATCTTGATCCTGTCCGAAAAGATTCTTTGCGAGACGAACTTAGATCAGTGGTTAAAGAAAGTGGTGTCTCGGCTTTAATTGTAACTCATGATACCCGTGACGCTCTATCTGTTGCGGATACTTTGGCAGTTTTAAAAGAAGGTAATCTTGAGCAAGTTGGAAGTCCGGAAAGGGTCTATTTTCACTCGACGAGCGAATATACTGCTAGTCTTTTTGGAAAAGTGAATCGTATTCCTTGCCAACTGTTTAAGGGTGAGGGTGCACCAAATGAGTCCACAGATATTCTAGTAAGGCCTGCCGATTTGGAGATAACTAAAGATCCTTCCGGTGATGTACATATTGTCGGAAAAGTGATAGCGAATAATTTTCGGGGTGATTTTCATGAAGTGACTTTAGAATGTAAGGAATCGCTACCTGAGTCTGAAAACGTAACTCATGTGAGTATTTATGTTGGGCCAGAACGTAAATTGCAGTTGGGTGACACTGTAACAGTAAGAAGACTTAAGAGATAGAGTGATATACAGGCTGATTTTTTAAAATTAGTTAAAATCGGATCAGTATATGGCATTACGGCGGTAGCAGGCTTAGAGTTTTTATCTAATATAAAACAACTCTTGATTGAATAATTCCTTTTGGGAAATAGGAAGAATTAAACAAGTATAAAACTTATGCCCTAAGTTTAAAGTAGCGGTTATTCTTCGGGTTTCTGGGGAAGTGGCTATTAGTTAGTGCAAAATAGCTACTTCCCTTTTTTAATATCATAAAAGATTAATTAAGTCTGTTATAGAGTTCTCTGATTCTTTCAATCCGAATTCCTTCGGGTTCCATTTCTAAAAGCCATTCCAAATCTTTCTTAGCATCATCTTTTTGATCCAATTGAATAAAAAGTATAGACCGACTTAGTCTTTCTTGAGAATCTTTTGGATCAATTGCAATTAGAAGATCAACATAATTCAGAGCACTTTGATATTCTTTATTATCTATAGAAATACCTTTCAAATTATAAAGCATTCTCTGAATAATTGATTTGTTATCAGCTGCTTTATAATCATTAGCATTCATAGTGATATCATATTCTTTAACTATAGCATCAGCATCAGCTTTGGTAATAGGTTTTCCATTGTCAAACGGGTCAATTATTTTGCGATTGCCATTATTATTGTAGAAGACGACAAAATGACCTGGGAGTCCGAGCCCTTGCATTTTTAATCCTATGCGTTCAGCCAATTCTATATATATAATTGATAGGGTTATTGGAATTCCTTCTCTATCATCTAAAACTTCATTCAGGTAACTGTTAGATTGATTGTAATAATCAGTACGACTTCCATGATAGCCGTTATCTTTAAATAGGTACTTGCTTATCAAAGCTACTTTGGCTTCTATGTCTGTGTTGTTTTTAATCTTAGACAATAGGTCCTCTCCCATTCTTTCTATTTCACTGTGATAGGCATCAATATCAATTTCTTGGTTGTCATATTTCGCAAGAAGTAGAGCACATAGAGCAAGATCGGAATCGTTCTCTTTGTTTAATTCTTCAAGAATTTCATATGTTATTTTTTCTCTATGAACTTTGTCGTTTAATTTTTCTAGAGAAGTAATTGAGATTTCTAGGTTTTTGATTTTTTTATTAATAAGTGCTTGGGCTGTTAGAGCTTCTTTATTAAGGTTTTTGATAGCTGACTCATCCTTATTATTATCCAAGAAAAGACTGATATTTTTATTTATATCTTTAATAATTTCAGGGGAAGGTTCTTTTGTAGAAAGGTCTTTGCCTAATTTAAAATTCTTAAACGTAGCCTCCGTATCTCTAAATTTAGCAAGCCCCACTTTTCCATTACGAAGAATTTTGTCTTTGATTTCGAATAGTTTTTGGTTGTTTAAAAAAGTTAATATTGATTCTTCTTCAACTCTAATTCTGACAGTATTCCATTCTCCTTTTTCATATAATTCCGAGTCGGTTTCATTTAAAATAGACCAAGAAAAGACATCGGGCCCCTCAAATCGGGTAAGTCTCAATTTTCCTCCACTTGGATAAAATCCATAATGTTGGTCATTTTCATTTGCTTCAAATATTAAACCTGCTGCGCCACTCTCGTTATTTAATTTCACATCAACCTTAACTTCATATGGAATTTTAGGTGTTTCTTTCTCATATACACATAGTGCGCGCCCTCCAAAACCAGAACCTTTTTCTTTTACGCTAATTCTCCCTGCTCTTTGGCGCCAATCGGCTCCCATTTTAGTTTTCCAAATAGCAGAATTTAATTTCCCAATAGTTAGCCAATTATCCATTGTTACTGGGTTAGGGGCATTTTTTATTTTGATTAAATTTTCTATTGGAATAGCAAACCCAAGATTTTCGGTTATTGCTGATTTCATATTAAGAATACCACACACATTACCCTTATCATTCATCAGTGGTCCTCCACTATTACCTGGCTCTATTGGAATAGCTATTTGGATAAGTGATTGGTTGTCAATTTTTCTTATGCCGGAAATTATTCCCCGAACAATGCTGAATTCAAGGCCCTGTGGATTACCCATGGCAATGACCTCTGCTCCTTGTTCAGGAATTTGAGTGCTTTCAACTTGTAATGGCTTCAGGTCTTTTGCGTTTATTTTTAGAATGGCCAGATCTAACTTGCGATCTGATGCGAAAATCTGCTCAACCTTATATTCATTTCCGTCATCAAAGCGGACTTTTATTAATCTTGAATCACCAATAACATGAGCACATGTGGCAATTAGTCCGTTCTCACTAATGACAAACCCGGTGCCTGTGCCAACTATATTTCCTTCTCGGCCTTCTTGGGTGACTACCACTATTGAAGGGCGAATTTTTTTTGCCATCAAGGCTATGTCCTTTGGTAATTCTTTATTCGGATTTACCAAATCTAATTCAGAAGAATCCTTTTCTTCACTTTCAACTCGAAAAAGTAATAATACAGATACAAAGAGAATGCTTTTCAAGTAAGCCGTAGTTTTACCCATAAATGGATAATAAACTACCTAATTAAGTTGTGCGAGAAGTTTACTCAGAGCTTTTCGGCAGCTTCAAAAATTAAATTTTCGGTTGTTTCCCAGTCAATACATTTATCTGTGATTGATTGACCATAAACAAGAGAATCTAGTGCTTGAGGAATTTTTTGATTTCCTGCAATAAGATTGGATTCGAGCATTGCTCCGATGATTGTACTGTCGCCTTCCAAACGTTGATCTACAATGTTCCTGAAAACAGACGGTTGATTGTTATGGTCCTTTTGAGAATTGTCGTGGCTAGCATCTATCATCACTGCAGGGTGAAGGCCTTTCTCTTTAAGTTTTTCAACAGCCTCATTAACATGTTTTTTATCATAGTTGGGCCCTTCTTCGCCGCCTCGTAAAATAACATGGCAGTGTGGATTGCCATTAGTAGACACTGCAGAAGCGATGCCCTCAGGGCTAATTCCTAAAAATGTTTGAGGGCTTGTCGCGGCTTTTATCGCATTAATGGCCGGAATCACAGATCCATTTGTAGCGTTTTTGAAACCTAATGGCATGGAGAGTCCTGAGGCCATTTGACGATGCGTTTGAGATTCAGTGGTCCTAGCTCCAATAGCTGACCAGCTTATTAAATCTGCAATATATTGAGGAGTAATGGGATCCAATAACTCAGTTGCTGTAGGAGTTCCAAGATTGACTAAATCACTTAAAAATGTTCGAGCTACTCTCAGACCTTCTGCAATATTATCTGAGCCATCAAGTTTTGGGTCCATTATTAATCCCTTCCACCCAACAGTTGTTCTGGGCTTCTCAAAATAAACTCGCATCACTAGCAATAGTTTATCAGATACCTTAGCTGAGAGATTAGTTAATTTTTCTGCATATTCTTTGCCTGCTTCAGTGCAATGAATGGAGCAAGGTCCAAGAATAACCAATAACCGAGGGTCTTCACCGAAAATAATATCATTGATTTTCTTTCTTGAATCAGCAATGAAGTTTTCTTGTTCTTCAGTTCTTTTTATCTCGTGGCAAAGAAGTGCCGGAGCTGGTAGAGGAAGATTTGATGCAACGTTTAAATCTGAAACTCTTGTGTTTTTTAATGTATTCATCATTATTAATAATTAGTCTTTTGAAGACTGAAAATTATCCAAATGTGGAAAAGGCAACGGGCTGTTCCGTCGAAGGGTCCTTTTCAATAGGAATCGCTTTGGGAGCTGGTTTTATGCTATTTTGATCTTCTGCTTTTTCCAGAAGACTTTCATCTGGTGAATTTTTCTCAGTTTTAATTTCAGAGCCCTGTTCTAAAATTAAACTTTCGGCAATAGATTTGATTTCGTTGTTATCCTCAGCGTTAGGAGTATAGAGTTCTGGCGTAATGTTAATATTTTTTTCTGACTTATAATTATTTAGAACAATTATTGATGGTACACCTATAATTAAAATAGTAACCGCAGCTGCAAGAGTAATCGGTGATGCATTTTTTGATTCATCTTTTTCCAGATCAGTAAATTCATGATTTGCTGCGGCGCCATGTAAATAGGCAGCTTCATTATCATTCTCATTAAAAAATGCTTTTATTTCGTTCAGAAAAATTTTTGGATCGATTTGAAGATGTTTGCAATAAAGCTTAAGGAAACTTTCTGCATAAATAGAGTTTGGAAAATCTGAAAAATTACTCGTCTCTAAATTTTCAATCGCTTCTGAAGGTATCCTTGTAACAATCGACATTTCCTCGATACTTAGTTCGAGGCATTCGCGAGCTTCACTCAGCTTTTTGCCAATCGTATTATCCATGGTTCCTTTTCTCGGAGCCATTTGTCCACTTTAATGTGGGAGGGGTAAATAACTCCGGGGGGGAACATTATAAACGATCTAGTTTGCCAAATCGACTAAAATTTCTCTTGGTTTTGCGCCTTCACCAGGGCCAATAATCCCGCGCATTTCAAGAATATCCATCATTCTGGCAGCCCGAGTGTAGCCTAAACGAAGCCTCCTCTGAAGTAATGAAGTGGATGCACGTCTCTCAACCTGAATGACTTCTAGGCATTTTTCTATGATTTCCTCGTCTTCATCTGAGACATCATCATCATCATCATTATTACCATTGATTTTCTCTTCAATTTCTTGAGCAAATATTGGGCTGGCTTGATTTGAGCAAAATTCAACAACCGACACACATTCTTCGTCAGTAATTAAAGCTCCCTGAGCTCTGCTTAACTGTGCACTGCCAGGGGGTAAATAAAGCATGTCTCCTTTTCCAACCAATTTTTCTGCACCCTTATTATCAAGTATCACCCTACTGTCTAAAGAAGATGAAACTTGGAATGCAATTCTAGAAGGAATATTAGCTTTAATTATACCAGTGACGACATCTGCTCTTGGTGTTTGTGTCGCTATGATGAGATGGATTCCAGCAGCTCTTGCTTTTTGTGCGATTCTTGCTATGGCCTGTTCTACATCAGCGGGTGCAGTTTGCATTAAATCAGCCAACTCATCAATAATAACCACAATGTAGGGGAGTCTTTCAGGAATTTTTTCTTCATCTATATCAGATGTTCCTATTGAATCCTCGATCTCTTTATTTCTTTGAGTCTCTTCTTTACTGGATTTTGAATCTAATAGAATATCTTCGCTGTGAGTCGTAGGTTTAATATCAGAGTCAACGCCGGAGGAGCCTTGAACTTCATTCCATTCACCCTCGTTTTCACCTTCCTCATATTCGACTTCTACTTCGACCTCTTCATATTCGTACTCCCAAGAATCATCATCATTTGTTTGATTCTTTTTTTCTTGGATGTTGTCAAAATCTAATTGTGATTGACCAGTCCTATCAAAGAATTCACCAGAATCGGAATCTTCTTCGTTAATTTTCTGACGTTCGTTAAAGGCATCAAAATTTCGAATATTTAGTTTCGCAAAGAGTTGGTAACGTCTTTCCATCTCATTAACGACCCATCGTAATGCTAAAATTACCTTCTTCGAATCAGTTACGACTGGCACAATTTGATGAGGTAAGTCGTTGTAAACTTGCATTTCAACAACCTTTGGATCAATCATGATAAAGCGAAGTTCATCAGGAGTAAATCTGTAAAGCATGCTTGCAATAATTCCATTAATACAAACAGACTTTCCGGCCCCAGTTGCACCCGCTACTAATAGATGTGGCATTTTAGCTAAATCGCCAATTACAGTTTTACCGTAAACATCTTTTCCAAGTGCAATTGGAATTTTGTGTTTTGGATCTAAGAAATCTGGATCCTCAAACAATTCTCTTAGAGGAACAGTTATTTTTTCATTATTTGCAATCTCGATTCCGACAGTGTCTTTTCCAGGTATTGGCGCCAAAATGTTTATTCTTTCAGCCTTAGTTGCTCTAGCTATGTCTGCTTCCAGAGCTGTTATTCTATTAACCCTAAGCCCTTTACTGGGATAAATCTCATATCTTGTAATTGTAGGTCCTCTAGTAATATCTCCAGCAGATACTGGAACCTTAAAATGATCCAATGTTTCAACTATCGTTTTTTGAGTTTGAATTAATAGGTTTTTATCGGTTGGTTTACGGTCGGTTTGAGTCCCGTAATTTAGTAACTCTATTTCGGGTAACTGGTAGCCAGGGAATTGAATTTCTTTTGTGTCGCTAAAGTCATTTCCACCCTTACTGTTTTGATTTGATTTATTTGCTGCTAAAACTTCGGCAATTGAAGGTTTTTTTTGTGAGATTTCTTCTGGAGATCGAAAAGAAGCATCAAAGATTTTTGGCTCTGCAATTACTGGTGGATCTTCTTTAGCTTCCGATTCAATAATTTCGTCAGAGATATTATCTATGTTAATTTTTGGCTCAATTTCAGAATCATTCTCGATTGTGTCATTAAGCGATTTTGAAACAGATTTTTTTTGGCTTTCATCAATTTCCGATTTGCCAATTTTTTTCTCTATTCGGCGATGTTCTTTTTCTAGCCTCTTTTTTTGAATGAGTAACTTTTTAGTTTCATCAGCTTTTGTAAAGGCTCTGTTTTCTCGCCACTCATTTAAAGATTTTAATGAGCGTATTCCGGCTTTTACAATTTGGGCTGGGTGGACTCTAGTAATCAACATACCTCCCGAACAGTAGGCTGTTAGCATAATAATAGAGGAACCAACATTTCCAGTCATTCCAATTAGTTTTTCGCCCAAGAATTCACCAATGATTCCTCCGGTACCTGATATATTAAAATGACCTGATTGAAGAATCCAATTTTGATAATGTAGCAAACATGATCCTGATATTAGAAAAAGCGCAAATCCAATAATTTCAAATTTTGATAAATTTTCTAGTTTGAATAATCTTTTTGACCCTAACCAAATTAACATGACTGGAATTAGGTAACTTGTGATTCCAAATGTGTAGAATGAGATCCCTGCCCAAACAGCTCCTGGCGGTCCTATGAAATTGGTCGCTGGTCTAGTTGGGTTTGTAGTGTGGCTAAATGGAACCCAAGTCGGTAAATCACTTAGAGAAAATGATATTAAAGATAATAAATAGATGACGCCAAAGCCAATGAGTCCACAACTTACTAAATGAGAATTAGAGATTTCGAACTCTTTTTTTTGCTTACGTCTATTTTTAGGCATAAAAAATTATAAAAAGTTTTACAAACTCACTATATAAACATGAGATGTTTTTAAATTTTACTCGAAAAATACTTAACAATCAAAAAATATCTTATATTTATAATAATTAACATCTTTAATATAATTGACTGATATTCTCGTTATTTTTATCAAATGGCCTGAGCCCGGCATGGTTAAAACCCGTATTGGGCGGGTTTTAGGTCATGATAAAGCTGCAAAACTTTATCGTTACATGGTTTCAAGGGTGATTGAGAATCTTTCTCCCTTGCTTACTAAAGACATGAAGATTTGTTGGTATTTTGATTCTATTTCAAAAACTAGAGAGGTTAAGAATTGGATTAAAAATGAGATGTATGCCCTAAATATTAATGATTTAAGTAATCAAATCTTTTGCCACCAAGTTGGCAGTGATCTTGGAGAAAAGCTTCAATTTGTCTTTAACAAATATTTGTCAGAGGGTTTTGACAGGGTTTTGGCCATAGGTTCAGACTGCATTACGATTAGTGATAAAATTATTTTGGAAGCCTTTGAATCCATCGGGAGGCGAAATGAACTTGTTTTCGGGCCTTGTTCAGATGGTGGATACTATCTTGTAGGAATGAATGATTTTAGAGCTTCTTTGGTTTTTGATGGTGTTCCATGGAGTACGGATCATGTTCTTGAAACAAGCTTAATGATTGCCCAAAAGAATCAATTAGGTGTGACTTTGCTTGAAGAGCTTAATGATTTGGATTCTCCTCAAGATTTAGAAAAATCACGTATTAATCTATTTGATTTTGAATGTTGAGATTATCATTAAGATATTGCATCATTATTCCTTAATAATTATTTTTTAAAAGTGATGAAAAATTATTCTAGAAGAAAATTTATCAAATCCGCTTCAATTGGAGTACTTGGTTTTCAAGTTGTTCCTAGTCGTGTTTTCGGTGCGAATGATCGAGTGGCATTAGCTGGAATAGGAGCTGGAGGCAAAGGTTCTAGCGACATAGCAGGTGCACATGCTGCCGGAGCTGATGTGGTAGGATTGTGTGATGTTGATAAGGGTCGCTTGAATCAAGCAGTAAAAAAATACCCCGGCTCTAAAGGGTTTACTGATTACAGGAAGTTGTTTGATGAACTAGGAAAGAGTATTGATGCTGTTACAGTTTCAACACCAGATCACATGCACTTCCATGCAGCCTTGCGTGCTGTACAGATGGGTAAGCATACATATGTTCAAAAACCATTGACGCACTCGATTTGGGAAGCTAGACAATTGGCTTTAGAAGCAGAAAAGAATAAAGTTATAACACAGATGGGTAATCAGGCTCACGCTGGTGAACCGATTCGTCGCGCAGTTGAGTTGATTCGTTCTGGGGTTATTGGAAAAGTTAAAGAAGTTCATGCTTGGACTAATCGCCCTATATGGCCGCAGGGTTTAAAAGATAAGCTGCCTGCTCAGGAAGTTCCTAAAAATATGAATTGGGATCAATGGATTGGTCCTGCTCCGATGAGACCATATAATCCAGGTTATGCTCCATTCAAATGGAGAGGTTGGTGGGACTTTGGTACTGGAGCTTTAGGAGACATGGGTTGTCATATTATGGATATGCCTTTTTGGGCTTTAGACCTAAAGTACCCATCTGCTGTTGAAGCTAAACAGAATGGTAATTCATTGGAATGTGGTCCTAATAAATCGATAGTCACCTATACTTTTCCAGAAGGTAAATATAGCCATAAAATGCCATATGTTTGGTATGATGGTGGTTATATGCCTGAACAATCAGTTTTTGAGGGAACCATAGTGAATTCTCAAAACGCTAAGAAGTTTGATCTAATTTTAATTGGTGAAAAGGGTAAATTTCTTTTCAACAGAAACAGTACCAAATGGAAAACAACCCCTGAGGGCTTATTGGATGATTTTAATCCAGATAAAACGATACCGAGGGTTAAAAATGAGGACCAGGAATGGATTGATGCTATTCGTGGTGTAGGTTCAGAGCCGCTCTCAGGTTTTGCTTATTCTGGTCCATTTACAGAGACAGTCTTACTTGGTAATCTCGCCGTCAGATTAGGTAAAAGAATTGATTGGGATGGAATTAATCTTAAGGCAACTAATGCTCCAGAAGCTGCTGAATTAATTAAGAGACCTTATCGTAAGGGTTGGGTGGTTTAAATAATTTTTATAATTTAATTTTTTTAAAATCGTGAAGTTAATAATTAATTTCATTTTTATTAGTACTCTCTTTATATTTTTCTCCAGCTGTAAGTCATCAAAATTGACTTATGATTTTCCAAGTGTTGGTGAGAAAAAAGGCCTTAGAGGCTTTTCGGATAATTTTTCTGAAAGGTGGACTCGAACAAGGCTTAAATGGGCTGAAAGAGAGGATGAAAAATTCAATCAAATGTTTGAAAGAATGAAAGGAACAAGGTAGGCCTTCAATTCTATTTTGATTACAAGAGTTCCATTGCCTTATGAGCAACTCCAATAGCGGCTGCGTAATCTCCTCCAACAGCCCAATCGAATCTCGTCGTTACTCCATGGGGAGGTATGGGGGAATTAACGTAGAAGGCTGGTGCTCTTTCCTCGAATCCGGCACGCACATGATCGAGATACCAATCTCGAAAACTTGTCTCTGCAAGGCCGCCGCCGATAACTATTAGTCCTGGATCTAATTCGCTAGCTTGATCACCCATTGCCCATCCCAATATGTGAGCTTGTTGTTTAAAGATTGAGCGTGCTAAGGGATCTTCTTTTTCGCAAAAATCCCTAAGCTGAAATGCTTTCTCTTGGATGGAGATATCTGTTTTTGAGAGAGGGTGTTCCTGATTTTCTTCTTTGGCCAACTCAAGCTTTAGTCTTCTTCTCAGTGCCACCAAAGAAACCCAAGCTTCTAAAGACCCAGGCCCTTTACCTGCGCATTCAGGTAGACTTCCATCCTCTTCTCTGAAGGGTACCGAGATGGCTCCTAACTCCATTGCTAATCCGTTACAGCCCTCATATAGTTGTCCCTTTCCTAGTACGAAACCTCCGCCCAAGCCAGTGCCAGGAGCAACAAATAATAAGGGGCCATCATGGCCTGGCCGAAGAATCCATTCTCCATAGGCTGCTGCATTTCCATCATTGGTCATATAGCAAGGTCTATGTATTTCTTTTGAGAACTCATCTCTAATGTTAGTCCCTACCCAATCTTCATTAAGATTAGCTTGTCCCCAAATAACTCCATTTGAAGAGGGAGCAGGAACATCAATGCCGACTGCAGCAACAGTTGAAATATCTACTGAGTTATCAGAGCAAATTGTTTCAAGTGCTAAATGCAACTGTTTGAAAGTGGCTTTAAATCCATCGCTTCCGTGTGAGCGAAGTTCAACACCTTGACCAATTTGTCTTCCGGTACTGTTAAGTAGAGCGGCCTTTACGGTAGTGCCACCAATATCAAGCCCGGCGAAATGAGCCGATTCATCCATCTCTTTTAGTTAATTCTGTAAATATTTATACTTGTGAAATGATAGTTTTATCCACTGATAATAGATCGTCGCATGCTTTACCAACTCTCTCTGACATTGATTGCTCGCCTGCTTTCAGGTATGCGCGGGGATCGTATACTTTCTTGTTTCCTATTTCACCATCAACTTTTAAAACACCCTCATAGTTTTCTAGCATATGACCTGCAATTGGTCTGGTGAATGAATATTGTGTGTCAGTATCAACATTCATTTTAACAACACCGTAATCTAGAGTTTCTCTAATTTCAGAAAGTAAACTTCCTGAACCACCATGGAAAACCAGATCAAATTCTGAATCTGCACCATATTTTTCTTGAACCGCAGCCTGACCTTGTTTGAGAATTTCTGGTTCAAGTTTTACGGCTCCTGGTTTGTAATGACCATGAACGTTTCCAAAAGTTGCAGCAAAAGTAAATCTGCCTAGTTCTGCTAAGGCCTCGTGTACTGCAACCATATCTTCAGGGGTTGTGTAAAGGTCCTCATCTGGAGTGTCCTCTGAGCCTGCTGCTCCATCTTCTTCTCCGCCCACTACACCGGCTTCTACTTCAAGTATAATTTCATTTTCTGCACACTTCTTTAGGTAAGTCTGAGAGATTGCCATATTTTCTTCCAATGGGAGGATCGAGGCGTCGAGCATATGATTTTGGAATAAATTATTTTCTCCCTTAGCTCTTCTGGCGGCAGTGGCTTCGATGAGTGGATCCAAAAATGATTCCGCGACTTGGGGCTGGCAATGGTCGGTGTTTAGACCAATTAAAATATCATATTGTTCTGCAAGAGCATGAGCTGCCTCCGCTAATATAATTGTTCCTTTTGTGGCATTTTTGTGATTGAGGCCTGATGCGAATTGACCAGCTCCAGTTGAAAATTGAATAATTCCATCAGATTTATTATCAGCAAATCCCTTCATGGCAGCATTCAAGGTAGTAATACTTGAACAATTTATGGCAGGATAAGCATATCCACCCTCCTGGGCGGCATCTAACATGGCGGCGAATTGTGATGGGGAAGCTATAGGCATAACGGCGCCGAACTTAGAGTTTGGAAGCTCTTGAGTCAAGGGGCGGAAAATTGATAAGCTTGCGAAGAGCAAAAAGAGCGCTAATCTGGACACAATTTCTGATATATTTGCCTTAAAATTAACAAAATATAATCATGTCCAAAAAAATTGCTTTTTTAACTGCTGGGGGGATTGCTCCTTGCCTGTCGTCATCAATTGGAGCTCTAATTGAACAATATAACCAGCTAATGCCCGATGCACAGCTCAGTGGATATTTGAACGGTTATCAAGGTCTCCTAACTGGAAAATCCATATCAATTGGAGATGAGGTTAAAAAAAATTACCAAACACTTTTCGAATTTGGCGGTAGTGCAATTGGAAACAGTAGGGTCAAGTTAACTAATGTAGAAGATTGCACCAAGCGAGGACTCGTTAAGGAGGGTGAGAACCCGCTCCATGTTGCGGCGGAGCAACTCAAATTAGATGACATTGATATACTTCACACAATTGGGGGTGATGATACTAATACAACTGCCGCCGATCTTGCTAAGTATCTTGAGGATAATGGGTATGGACTGACTGTAGTGGGCCTTCCAAAGACTATAGATAATGATGTGTTTCCAATATCTCAGACATTAGGAGCATGGACCGCAGCAGAACAAAGTGCACTTTTTTTTGAAAATGTAGCTAATGAAAACACGACGAGTACAAGGCAGTTAATTATACACGAAGTTATGGGTAGACATTGTGGTTGGTTGACTGCAGCTGCCGCTAGTGATTACATGAAATCATTAGATGGTTATAATTGGCTTCCCGAAATTAATATTTGTCGTGAACGTTGGAATGTTCATGCAGTATGGGTCCCTGAAATGGAGTTAGATTTAAATTCTGAATTAAGTCGATTAAATGAGCAGATGGATAAGCATGATAGTGTGAATCTTTTTCTCAGCGAAGGAGCTGGAACTGATGCAATAATTAAAGAAAAAGAAGCTGCAGGGGAAGAGCTTAGGAGAGACGCATTTGGTCATGTTAGGCTCGACGAATTGAACCCTGGGAAATGGTTTGCAGAAAAATTAAAGGATTCACTATCGGCTGACAAGGTGTTGGTTCAAAAGAGTGGATATTTTGCCCGTTCCGCAAAGCCAAATGCCAAAGATTTAGAATTAATTAAAAAGAGTGCTGTTTGTGCTGCAGAGGCAGCTCTGAACGGTATCAGCGGTGTTGCCGGCTTGGATGATGATCTTGAAGGTAAAATGTCAGTTATTGATTTTTCCAGAATTGCTGGAGGTAAACCCTTTGATATCGATCAGAAATGGTTTGAAGATTTATTAATTAATTTAGGTCAGCCAAAGGGTGCAAAAGTCTCTGGTCATTAATAAATCTGTTGTTAATCCAAAGATTTAAACCATTCCCAATGTTCTTCCTTAAGTTCTTCTAATGAAGGAATTGGGTAAAAAAGCATTTCTTTATGATGGGCGATCCAGAATCCTGTCCGATGTTGTGTAAATGGTATTTTTCCAAAAGCAGCATCAAGACTGATGCCTTTTAATCCTTTCTCCGGCTTGGCTTTGGCTTCCAAGATTTGCTCTCTGAGTTTGTGAGCATGTACGTTTGGAATAGGAGATTTGTGAAAAGGGTCGGACTCTAATTTTGTTAGAAAATCATCAATATCAAAATCAATTTGATTGAATAAAACTTTTGGTGCCGATTTTGGTTGTTCCGGATCGGTGATATGTTCCCCAAAGTCAGGAGGAGTCATCCAAGAGAGTACGATTGCTCTCATCGGTGCAAGTTCTTGGAAAGTTCTTAAGTATCCTTGATCGTGTTCTTTTTCGTATGGGGCGCTTTTGAGTGTTAGAACTTTACCCATTGTTGAAGTGATATGAAGTTCCCTGAAGGCTTCTAGGTCGATGTGTTCTAAAACTCGATAGGTTGCAATAAATTTTGTTCTTTTCGGTGTGCCAGAGGCATCTGGTTTTACCTCGTCTATATACTTATCAATTTTTAAAAAATCATGTCTATAGTTTGGATCGATTTCAGCAAACACAACTTGACCGTGAAAATACCGAGAGCTTCCCAATGTATAATGTTTTCCAAATTCATCAGGAGGTAAATTTGATGCAACTAATGCGTAGTTTGGCCACATTATTACGTATAAGTGTACTTCTATATTGTCTCCCATTATGGTTTTTGATCTTTGTTTAATTTATTATTCAGAATATAGCCAATATTAATTATTATTACAATAGGCGGCTATGCCTTCAGTGATTTCATGAGCGAGTATTTCTTTGTACCAGCTAGAAGAGCACCGATTACTCTCCCATCGATTGCTAATAAAGCCACATTCTACCAATGCGGCTACTCCTTTTGTCTTTCTTAGTACTGCGTAATGGTATTTTTTACTTCCTCTATCCCTAGTGTTAATCCTTCGAGTTAATCGACTTTGAATGCTGCCTGCTAATTTTTTTCCTTTCGAGCTTATGTAAAACGTTTCTATTCCCTTAACGGTTGAATTTGTATGTGCATTGAAATGGATGCTAACAAAGATTGAATTTGTGTATTTATTGGCTATTGAAGCCCGATCCTCAATAGAAACATATTGATCGCTTTTTCTTGTCATGAGTACCTTGATGCCTTTTTGTTTAAGCAATAATTCTACTTTCTTTGCAACGTCTAATGTGAGCGTTTTCTCTGAAATGCCATACCAATAAGCACCTTTATCTTTGCCCCCGTGCCCGGGGTCAATAATAACAGTTTTGGCGTCTAGTTTATTAAAAGCTATCAGAAAAATAATAGCTACAAATGATAGGAAAAAATGTTCTTTGATATTAATGTGCAAAATTAGTTATCTTATGGAATAATTAATTATTAAGATAACCTAAATAATTGAACCGGCAAGAATGTTTACCTGCCCCCAAAAAAAGTGTAAACCTTTTTAAGTCCATTATTGAAAAAGGTCGATGATAGGTTAATTAGAGATTATTCATTTTTATATAAATGTTACCAAACTTTGCCAATTTTCTTAGTTCCAATGGAATCACTCTTTCACTCCTGATGGGGGCTGTGGGTTTAGTGGTTGCTGTTTATTTAATTAAAATAGTGACACAACATTCCGTTGGCACTGAATTAATGATCAAGGTTTCTACTGCCATTCAGGATGGAGCAAAAGCCTATCTAAATAGACAGGTGAAAACTATTAGCCTCATTTCATTAGGTCTGGCACTTGTACTTTTTCTCATGTCTCAGGCCGGAAAGGTTCATCCTTCGATGCCAATTGGTTTTCTCATTGGCGCTGCATTTTCTTTAGTAGCTGGGTACATCGGTATGAAGATTGCGGTGATGGCAAATGTTCGGACGACGCAAGCTGCTGTAGATGACGAACACAAGGCTCTTAATGTAGCTTTTAATGGAGGTGCGGTAACAGGATTGTTGGTTGTAGGCCTAGCGCTGCTTTCCGTTGGAATATTTTATTATGTAATGGGAACTGTTGTTTCCGAGGATGATCCAGACAGAGGTAAAGTTATTGTCGATAGTCTTGTAGGTTTGGCTCTTGGCGCAAGCCTCATTAGTGTTTTTGCCCGTTTGGGTGGTGGTATTTACACTAAGGCTGCTGATGTCGGGGCTGACCTTGTTGGTAAGATTGAACAAGGTTTAGACGAGGATGATCCAAGAAATCCTGCGACCATTGCTGACAATGTTGGTGATAATGTAGGTGACTGTGCGGGTATGGCTGCAGACGTCTTTGAGACTTATGCGGTTAGTCTTATAGGGGCTCTTCTGTTGGGAACTCTAAGTACTAATAGTGATGAGATGAGAGAAATTGCTCTAGCATTACCATTCTTATTAGGTGGAGTGGCCATAATCGGTTCCATTCTAGGGGTCGTTTGGGTTAATTTGCGCAAAGGTAGTGCCTCCCGATTATTAATGGAGGGAGTTTTTGTTGCTTCAATTTTTTCAGCAATTGTTTATTGGCCTATTTGTAAATGGATTACACCCCCTGATGGTCTCGTGATGAATATTGGTAATGAAACAATAGACCCCAATGCTATCGATCTTTTTTGCTGCTCTTTGGTAGGTATTGTGATGACTTTTGCAATCGTGCTTATAACAAACTATTATACAGCAACCAAATATCCCCCTGTTAATAAAATTGCCAAAGCGTCTCAGACAGGTCATGCAACAAACATTATTGCAGGCCTTGGAGTTGGTAA
>JACETS010000070.1 GCA_013911195.1 Verrucomicrobiales bacterium
ATCAGAATCCAAAGCCATAATAAAATCATCAGTCCTGAATTTCATAATTATTTAAACCACTCTAATGCCCGAGTAAGACACGAAGCTGTAATAGCAATCCGACAACTCAAGGATATTAAATTCGTTAAACACCTAAGAGCTTTAGCCGAAAAAGAAAAAGATAGAGTTGTCTATTATTCAGTATGGGGAACTCTCATGGACCTTTGTTCTGATGAGGAACTAAAAAATATGGTCAATGAAGAAATTCCAGGCCTTAAACTAGCGGCTCTGCTAGCTATTCTTGAAAAGGATAACCTCCCAAAAGAGCTCATTGAAAGACTTTGTCTAAATCTTGTTTTCACAGAAGGTCAAGACCCCGAAATCGTGAAAATTGCAATGAGGAGAGGGAAAGGTAAAGTAGAATTTGAGAAAAGAGGCCGACCTTTAACTGTTGAGGGAACCATTAATAATGAAATTAATTCCACAGTCATTAACCCATTTTCGGATATCAAAGCCTCTACCAAAAACTCCTACTCTGTAGACACACTTAAAGTTGGAAAAAATATTTATTCCGACAGAAATTATCTATTTAAAGAAGTCCCCCCTATTCTTCAGAATGATATTTTTATAAAAACGGCATGCAATGACGCCGAGAATTCTAACAATTTCCAACTCACTTTTAATCTAAGGCATCCAAGCACTTTATATTTAATAGACGATTCAAGGGGCGAGAAATTACCAGATTGGGCAATTAATCAATGGAAAGAAACAGATTTAATTATCGTTAGCAGTGAGGGAATTAAAATGAATATCTATGAGAAAAAATTTCCGGCTGGTAAAGTCAAATTAGGCCCAAACAGGCAAGGAGTTAGTGCAAGAAAAGGAAATTATCTGATCGCTGCAAAACCAAAATTACTAAATAAAAAAATTGAAAAAACGACGATCGTATCAGCAATTAAATACTTACCTGCTGCGGAAGCAAAAAAAGGAGAAGATCTCTTCATGAGTAAATACGGTGCAAACTGTGCATCCTGTCACCAAGTATCAGGTAAAGGTAATAATCATGCACCCGATCTCAGCGATATAGGTAACCGCTCAGATCCTAGAATTCTTGCAGAAGCTATACTTAATCCCAGTCAAAGCATCACAGAAGGGTTTGCCGCACAAATGTTTGAGATGAAAAATGGAAGAATTCATACAGGTATCCTGCTTCAAGAAACTGGCAAGGAGGTAAAACTTGCTGTTACTGGTGGAGCTATAATTTCTATATCCAGAGAAAACATAATAAATCGTAAAGGATTACCTATCTCCGCTATGCCTGCGATATTTTCTGAAATGCTTAATCCTCAGGAATTAGCACATATAATCGCCTATTTGTTGGAGCAAAGAAAAAAATAACAAATCTACTTTTAAGCATCTATTATCTGATTTTTTTAATTAAAATACATTAGTAAAAATAGGTAATTTAGTTCTATATTTTTGCTTTTAAGTTAATTTATTTACGAAATTAATTCTTTGAATTCCGCTGATAAAAACTCCTCAACTAATGTTACAGATTCATCAAATGATGATTCTGAGATAAGTCTTTCAAGTTTGTGGTTTTTACGAGCCCTGACACCAGTGGTTATTCTTCTTTTAGGATTTGGAGTTTATAAATTATTGATAACAAATTTACCTGAGGAGGAAGATAAACAGACCGGCATTATAAAGCAAAGTAGAGAGTTGAAAACCAGGGTTATTGAATTAAATAAAGAAAATTATCAGACAAAAATTCAAGCCAATGGAATCGTCAAAGCTCATAATGAAATCAGTTTAACCTCACAGGTTAGTGGTAGAATCATTACGATTCATCCTCAATTTGATGACGGTGCATTCTTTGAAAAAGGTACGGTTCTTTTAGAATTAGAGGAGGCAGATTTTCTTACCGCTGTTGCGAGTGCAACTGCAAACCTTGCTCAGGCCGAGGCAGCGCATGCACAAGAAAAGGCTAGATCTGAACAAGCAAGGTTGAATTGGGAAGACCTTGGCTATGACGAGGAACCTAACGAGTTAGTACTTAGACTTCCTCAATTAAGAGAAGCTGTCGCAAGAGTTAATTCTGCCAAAACACAATTAGCCCAAGCTGAGCGAAATCTCGGCCGCTCAAAAATCAGAGCTCCATTTGATGGAAGGGTCATACAAAGAAATGTTGGTATTAGCCAAGCTATATCAGCAACCACAATACTTGGGAAAATTTTTTCCGTTGATTATGCAGAGGTGCGTCTACCTATCAGTAGTCAAGATATGAAACATCTAAAACTTCCTGAGGCTCCTGATGATGAGCCTCTTGAGATAAAACTAAGTGATGCTTTAAATGAAGAAAACGAATCTAATTGGCCTGCTCAGATTGTGAGAACTGAAGGCACTCTAGATCAAAGCTCCTTAGAACTCTTTGCGATTGCAAGAATACCAGATCCATTTGGTAAAGAGTCTGGAAACCCTCCACTTAGAATTGGTCAACCAGTAGAGGCTGAGATACCAGGAAATGTTATTGAAGATGTATTTAAAATACCAAGAATGGCAGTTAGACAACTAAGAATGATTTATTTGGTGGATAAAGAAAGCTCAATCATCAGAGGTTCCGTCATAAAAACAATCAATGAAAGTGAAGAATTTATTTTCATAAAAGATCCAGACATCACTGAGGGCACACTACTTGCAACCACACCAATGGCATGGGTACCTGAGGGAGCAAAGGTTGAAATCATAAATGATAAAGAAGAACAACTACTTGAATCGGAGGAAACGGACAGTAGCGATAATAAAACTTCTTCTTTTTAGATAAATGATCCGATGGTTCACTAATAACGGTATTGCCGCCAATCTTCTTATGATTGGCATTCTCCTTGCAGGAGTTTATAGCGCGATGTTCAAAGTGCCACTTGAGGTAATTCCACCAGACAGTGGTTGGAAAATTGTCTACATGGAAGTCATGTACAGAGGAGGAACGGCAAAAGACGTTGAAAAAGGAGTTTTACTTCCAGTCGAAAGAGCTCTCGAAGGATTAAACGGGATTAGAGAAATCAACTCTGATGGAATGCGAGGAAGAGCCAAATTTTATATTAAAGCAGAAAAAGGAACCGACCTGCGAGAATTAAGAGAAAATATTAGAGGTAGAATTGATCAAATATCAACTTTCCCAGCTGAAACAGAACCACCAAAAATTGTCATACCAAATTTTTCCAGTTTCTTTCCTGTTATCAGCATCGCTGTAACTGGAAAACTGCAAGAAGAAGAACTTCGAGAAATCACTCATCAAGTAAGAGATGACATATTAGAGATTGATGGTATCAGCCAAGCCAGTGCTCAAGGAGACAGAAGTTATGAAATTTCCGTTGAAGCAAAAATACCAAAACTAGAATCTTACAACCTAGGTTTTCGAGAGCTAGTCGACTCAATTAGACGATCGTCTATTGATCTACCGGCTGGATCTATCAACAGTGAAAGTGGAAGACTAATAGTTAGAACCCGAGGCCAAGCCTATTCAAAAAAAGAATTTGAAAATATTCCTGTAAGGGCAGCCAATGGAGCAGAAGTAAGATTGGGTGAAGTAGCCGAAATAAAAGATGGCTTTGAAGAGGACAAAGTACTGACCGATTTCAATGGCAACCCAACCATGTTTGTGAGGGTTAGCAGGACCGGTAAAGAAAGTGCAATTGATATTGCAGACAAAGTAAAAGAATATGTCGAAAATTCAGGTGAAAGATTTGCCGAAGGTATTCAGTTGTTCACTTGGGATGATAAATCTCTCTCAATGAGAGGAAGACTTGGAACCTTAGTCTCCTCACTTCTTCAAGGGTCCATTCTAGTCTTTATAGTGCTAGGTTTATTCTTGAGGCCTAAGGTTGCTCTTTGGGTAGTTATTGGTATACCCGTAAGCTTTGCAGGAGGGGTCATTCTAATGCCTTTTTTTGGTGTCACTGCAAATGTGATGAGCCTATTCGGATTTATCATCGTTCTCGGAGTAGTCGTCGATGATGCTATAGTTACAGGGGAAAATGTTTACTCAAAACTTCAATCTGGCTTAAACCCCATTGAGGCCTCCATTTTGGGAACTAAAGAGGTAACTGTTCCAGTGACCTTTGGAATTTTAACGACAATTGCTGCCTTTATTCCTTTGTTATACCTCAACGAAGGAAGATTTGGAGATTTTGCCAGCCAAATACCTCCAATCGTGGCTCCAGTTCTTCTTTTTTCATTAATTGAATCAAAATTAATTCTCCCCTCGCACCTAAAACATGTTAAACCTAGAAACACGGAAAAAGGAATTTTTACTCGCTTTCAAAAGAGTTTTGCAAATGGGTTAGAGTGGTTTGTTGATAAAGTATATAGACCGAGCTTAGAAATCGCAGTCAAATGGCGAATAAGTGTTCTAGCTAGCTTCATTGCAGCTGCCTTTATAATGGCGGGAGTTTGGTCAAGTGGAAGAATTGGATTTTCAGGACATCCTTCTGTCGAAAGTTTAAAAATTGCGGCTTCTTTGAATCTACCCAATGATTTAGGAATCGAAAAAACCGCATCCATAATCAACAAAATCGAGCAGGCTGCCTACAGCATCAAAGATGAATTTGTTGATCCTAAAACCGGAACAACCTTAATTCAAAATATCGCAAAAGTAACCGGATCCTACAGACTTGGTGGGCGTTATGATGAATCCAGAGGTCAAGTTATCGTTGAAGTCACTCCTCCAAGTATGCGTTCTGAGCCTGGACCAAAAAATAGTGAAATCGCTCAAAGATGGAAGGAAGTGGTCGGTGAAATAGAAGAAGCCGATGATTTTTCCATTCAGTCTGAAACTTTCGGACGCAGAAACAATGATGATGATGAGCAAAAACAATCAGAGCCCCTTGAACTTGAATTGAGAGGTCCTTACTCAGAGAAGAAAAACGAAATCGCTCAACGAATCAAAACACTGTTACGCATGAAGCGTAATCCTGAATATGATTCGTCTAGCTCTCTTTCCCCTGAGCTTAATGCACCAATGATTCTAAACCCTCAAATATCAAGTAGCTGGGCCAAAATAAATCGTGGAAATGATGAACTTGAATTTACCTTAAAACCTAGAGCTGCTGAACTTGGCCTTTCCCAGCAATCACTAGCGAGACAGGTCAGGCAGGCATTTTATGGAGAAGAAGCACAGAGAATAATGAGAGGAACTGACGAGATTAGGGTTATGGTTAGATTGCCCAAAAAAGACAGGCAATCATTGCATACTCTTGCCAGACTAAAAATCAGAACACCATCTGGATCTGAGGTTCCTCTAGCCACCGTAGCAGACTTTAAGCCCACAAAATCTCCATCTTTTGTGGAAAGAAATGATAAAGCAGAGGTAATACGCATCGGAGCAAGACCTAAAGATGACACCGTTGATATCTTGAAAATAGCTCGTGATATGAAACCTGAAATACAGAAAATAATTAACGAGGAAAAAAATCTATCATTTCAATACACTGGATATATTGCAGAACATGCAGAGTTAAAAAGACGAAACATCATTGCATCAATTACTCTCACGTTTGCGCTTTTTGCATTGTTAGCCATTCCATTCAAGTCTGTGATGCAACCAATCTATGTTTTATTAGCATTACCGTTTGGAGTAATAGGTGCCATGATTGGGCATTTGGTGATGGGTATTAATCTTTCTTGGCTATCCATATTCGGCATGCTTGCATTGGCTGGAGTCGTCGTGAACGATTCATTGGTAATGGTGGATCACGTCAATCGGAAACTCAAAGAAGGGATGGACTTAAAAAAAGCGGCTATAGAATCTGGAACTCGTCGATTTAGACCTATTCTACTAACTTCTCTTACCACATTTGCCGGTTTGTTCCCTCTGCTTATGGATAATTCACTGCAGGCTCAATTCCTAATTCCTATGGCAACATCACTTGGATTTGGAGTATTGTTTGCAACTGCCATTACTCTTTACCTTATTCCATGTGCATTGCTTTTTGCAGATGATGTTAAAAAATACATCTTGAGAATTTTCAGAGCAATTTTCAACGGTAATAATCAATCCACTTCAGTTTAAACCTAACGGAATCTGTTGTAATTTTTTTGGGAATTTCTATTTCAAAATATCCAGGAATTTTTTTTGAATTGTCACCCTCATTCCGAACTAAGTATTTACCTCTAATTGTATTCCCTTTGGTGTCACTCATTCTTACTTTAAAGGTATTTTTTCCATAATTCATCCCCTGCGAACTCAGTGTGAAACCTTCTAATCCAGAAAGATGAAAACGGATTAGAACTTTTTTGGGCCATTCACCCTCAATTATTTTAATACTTGCAGCTCCAATACCGAATTTATCGAATACATTAAAGATAACCGAATCTACTAATGAGGTAACTTCAATCTTTCTGTTATCAGGTTTTCCACTTCCAGAAAGATCAATTTCATAATTTGAAGATTCCGCAAGTGCATCGGTTAGAATAAAAGATATAGCAAAAATATATATGATGAACGTGATTCTTTTTCTAAACATTATTAATATTTTTATTAGCCTATTCATTTTCACCTTAAAATAACTATTATTATATCAATACACGACTTGACCTTAGCCCCTCATGATATCATGATCTGCCCCAATGGCTAAATTAAACAACCACTATTTAAAACTCAAAGCAGGATATCTTTTCCCCGAAATTGCTCGAAGAGTAAATTTATTTACTGACAACAATCCAGATGGAGCCAAACAAATCATTCGATGTGGGATTGGTGACGTCACAGAGCCTTTACCCTTAGCGGCACGTGAAGCAATGAAAGCAGCTATTGATGAGTTAGGCAATAGAGAGACCTTCAAGGGATACGGTCCAGAACAAGGATATGGTTTTCTTAGATCAGCCATAGCAAAAGGAGATTATCAAGATAATGGAATCCAAGTTGAGGATGACGAAATCTTTGTTTCAGATGGGTCTAAATGTGACACCGGAAACATTCTAGACATCTTTGGTAACAATAATAAGATTGCAATTACCGATCCTGTATACCCTGTTTACGTTGATACAAATGTCATGGCAGGAAATACTGGTGAAGCTAATGAGAGTGGAGCTTATGAGGGAATTTATTATATGCCCTGCAATGCGGAAAATGGTTTTGTTCCTGAAATTCCTAAAGAGCGTGTTGATTTAATTTACCTCTGCTACCCAAATAATCCTACGGGGGCAACAGCAACAAAAGACCAACTTAAAGAATGGGTCGATTATGCAAAGGCTAATGGATCAATCATTCTCTATGATGCAGCTTATCAAGCATTCATTAAGGATGAGAACGTACCACGTTCAATCTACGAAATTGATGGAGCAAGGGACTGCGCGATAGAGTTCAGATCCTTTTCAAAAAACGGAGGTTTTACTGGAGTTAGATGTGCTTTCACTGTCGTTCCAAAAGAGCTAATGGCTGAAGATGATAAAGGTGAAAAACGATCACTTCATCCTTTGTGGTCAAGAAGACAATCAACTAAGTTTAATAGCGTCAGTTATCCAGTTCAAAAAGCGGCTGAAGCTCTATACACGGAGGAAGGAAAAAACCAAGTTAGCAGTCTAATCTCTCATTACATGGACAATGCAGCATTGCTCAGTTCAGCATGTGCCGAAATTGGGCTTTCTGTTTACGGCGGAGAAAATGCTCCATATGTATGGGTGGCTTGCCCTGAGTCTGTAGACAGCTGGGGAATGTTTGATAAAATGCTTAATGAGGCAAATGTTGTTATTACACCTGGTGCAGGTTTTGGTGAAGCCGGTGAAGGGTTCTTTAGAATTTCGGCATTTAACTCTAAAGCGAATGTTGAAACGGTCTGCGAGAGACTAAAGAAAACTCTTTGAAAAACAGTTATTGAATAAATAAAAATTGCTGTGTATTCAAAGTCGACCAGAGAATACTTCTAGCCGCCATCTCACCAGAAATTGCGGCCTCATCTCTGAGTAAGCTTTTTTCATGTAGAGTTGGATATCTTGAAAAAACGGTTAGATAAATCAGATCAATAAGTTCATCCGAATCTCCAGCAGTATTCATTTTTTGAGAAATGACCGAATTAGGATTCATTAAAAACTTTAAGAAATCCCCATTCATCATCGAAAGAGCTTGGGTTGTTGATGCCTTATAGTTAGCATTTTCAATCAATGATCTATCAGATTGACCAAAGTCTCTAAGAAAATGACCATCTGGGGCTGGGCTTGAAATTTCGGAAGCCCTAACATAACCACGAAATATTCTATCCCTTTTATCAAAGCGCGGTTTTTGATTACCACCTTTTTGTTTTTTTGCAGCCTGAGACTTCATTTTCGAATTTGCAACCTGCTTGTAAAGGTTTGGATACTTCTGACCAGGAAAAGCTTTTTTCAATTCTGCAGCCAGTGCTCTAGGAGTATTACGAAAAGGTGTCCTAAAGTATCCTTTCAAATCTGAAGGATCCCAATACGTAAGCCTTGCATATTCGGCAGTGGCTTTTTGATTGAAGTTTAAAATCCTTTTAGCTAAAACCAATGCTTCATCTTCTTTTTTCTTGGAAATAACTTCTTTAACTTGTTCTCTAAATTGATCCAATTTTTTTAGAGTTTCTCTGTTGAATGTAGCGACTTCTCTTGATCTTTTAATAAGTGCTTCAGGGCTTTGCTGGTTTAATTTTTCCCAAGCTTTGAGTCTGGGACTATAAGAGGAATTTTCTGGAACTTCATCAAGATCCGATCTGATCATTGAAACGACTGAATCCCATATTTGTTCAGCTGACATTCTCTGAAATCTGGGGCCCTGAAAATAAAAGGTCTCACCAACATTTAGCTCAAATGATTGAGATTCCCTTGTAAATACATCAGTATTGTAAAGAACAGCATTGAATTTCCTCATATCATAATTCAAATCAACCATCAACTGCTCAAGGTAAGCCATTAATTTGGCATCAGCAGGCTTAGTCGTATCGTCAATCTTATCAACTGGCTCATAAAGACCAACTCCAAATACTTTTTTCCAAATTCTATTAACGATAGTTTTGGTAAATCTAGGATTATCAGGCGAGGTCATCCAATTTGCGTAGGCTTCTATCCTACTGTCAGAATTTGTAACTTTGACATTTTGACCAAAAGGTGTTGATGGAAGAACGATATCATTTGGCTTTGCATCCTTGTATTGATAATCATCCGGAAGCTTTAATGGAGTTCTAGTTTCTCTAACTATAGAATTCCGAAAATTATCGGTTAAACCCTGAAAAGCACGCTGAAGTTGGCGGGTTTTATTTTTCCTTATATCGCTTGCCTTACCCTTGTTACCACGTGGAAGTTTCATTTGTTTTTGAGCAATTTGAATTGCCTTGTCCATTGATTCAGTTCTTCTAACTGATCTGACTGGTGTACTGAAAGCAGCCAACTCGTAATAATCCATCTGACTCCAATCATCAAAAGGATGGTCGTGACATTGAGCACAAACTAATTGTGTTCCGAGAAAGACTTGCGCAGTTGTAGCCAAATGATCCAATTCCATACCTCGATCACGAAGATAAAAGCCAACCGCACCATTTTCATCAATCATGCCCTCTGCCGTTATTAAATCTCTAACAAAATTGTCATAACTTTTATTTTCTCGAATGGACTTTTTTATCCAATTTGAATACGCCATCCCATTGGAAGGGCTCTGCCCCTGCATTCTTGTATTAACTCTCAGTATATCAGCCCACCAGTTGTATTGGTGGCTGACATATCCCTCAGAATCAATTAGCTTTGCTATGAGTTTCTCCTTCTTACGAAAGTCTTTAGAATCAATATACTGAACAGTTTCAGATGCCGTTGGTATACGTCCAATAATATTCAAATAAGCTCTTCTAACAAAAACTGAATCATCTACGCGAGGGTTAGGAGCAATTTTATTCTTAGCGTGATATTCTGATATAAGGATATTAATCTTTTTTGTATGACTCAATAATGTTTCATCCGCCTTGATCAGCGATAAAACAAAAAAGTTAGATAGGGTTATCAGAAGAATGATTTTCAAAATACTCACTTTCAGAAAAATAAATTTATTAAGAGAACAATTTCACTATAGGGTCACCATGATTAGCCACGGTGAACGGGCGGGCAGTTTTAGTGAACAGTCTCTGATCAAGAGGCAAGCCGCATCCATAGGCAATGGTTGCATTAAAGTCTCCAATTGTAACTGAATCCTCAATAGGCTCTGTCCCTTTGTCATCTGTCTTACCATAAACTATACCCCCTTTAACTCCGCCCCCAGCTAGGACTGCTGAAAATGCTTTAGGATAGTGGTCTCGACCTGCATTCTGGTTAATTTTTGGTGTTCGTCCAAATTCAGTCGTTAACACAACTAGTGTTTCTTTAAGCATACCACTAGTGTGTAAATCATCCAACAAAGCACTTAGCGCCTGATCAAGAATAGCAGTATTGGATTGCACTCTTTGAAAGTTGTCTTGGTGAGTGTCCCAACCTCCAAGCTGAACTTCAACAGATCTGACTCCTGATTCACTTAATCGTCTTGCCAAAAGGCACCCTTGGCCAAAGGAATGATCACCGTATCGATCTCTAAGTGATTGTTTTTCTTGGGCTATATCAAAAACCTTCAAATCAGAACTTCTCATTAATGTAACTGCCTCTTCATATATTGCAGTATAAGCGCTAGCACTTTTGTCTTTGTATTTAGAATGAAACTTTTGATCAAGTCGCCCAGAAAGCTTTCTTCGACGCATGAAATCAGATTCTGGAGTTCCTGAAAAATGTTTGCTGTTCTGTAATCCAGCCTCCGGCTTACCAATAATTAATGGTTCACAGTCAATACCAAAAAAGCCAGCCCCTGGAGCTCTACTACCGCTATTGATAGATACAAATCCTGGTAATTGCTGATTGATTCGATTTTCATATTTTAAAAACCAAGCAGCCATATGAGGGTGTTGAATAGTTCCTCGTTTAGCATAATTAGTCTTCATTAAATATCTAGCTTGTTCATGAGCCCCTTGTTTGGAATGCAAGGAATTAACCACAGCCACTTTGTCCATATGCTTGGCAAGCTTCGGTAAATATTCACTGACACGCACACCATCGGCACTAGTTTTAATCGTTGATAAATCCCCTCGTATCTCTGATGAAGCTTCAGGCTTTGGATCAAAAGTATCAAGATGTGACATGCCACCTGACATATAGAGATAGATGACTTTGTTAGCAGGATTTTTTCGCGAAGGTATTTTTCTATCATTTCCGCCAACTGCTAAGAGGTCTTGACTAAGCAGATTTACACCAAGATAAGCTTGAGCTGCACCAGCCAGGAAAGCTCTGCGAGTTCGGGGATTTGATATTTCAGCGGATGAAAACATATTTAAATAATATAATATGAACGATTAACTAAAGATTACGCTTAAGATAGGGTAATGATAACTCCTATTATACAGAAAATCTCATCAAAAAACTCGATATTTTCAGGGATTTTTATAATCAAAAGCCAATAGAAGCTCCACCATCAACTGTTAACAATGACCCTGTTACAAAACTTGCAGCATCAGAGCATAAGAAAACAGCCGCATGCCCAACTTCTTCAGGTTTCCCCATCCTACCCATTGGAGTTCTTCCTAAAACCTTTTGGCGGCGCGGTTCATCACCTTTGAATGAATTTAATGCCATTGCGGATTCAATCCACCCTGGCAGGATTGCATTTACTCGAACACCATGAGGAGCAAATTCAGCCGATAAATTATATACGGCACCGTGCATCGCTGATTTAGCCATCGAATAAGAAGTCACCAAAGGTAATCCCATAACTGTAGCCATTGAAGAAATCCATAATATAGAGCCGC
>JACETS010000071.1 GCA_013911195.1 Verrucomicrobiales bacterium
ATCAATAGCTGATGCGGATAAGGAGTTACTCAATTCAGTTTTCCGTGAGGATGTCTACATAGAGGCACTAGAGATGACTAAAACAAAAGTAAAGAAATCAGAAGTCGCCACTTCAAATAAATGATCTAAAACACCCATAAAACTAACTAAACAAACAAAACTAACTAAACAATAAATGAAAAATATTAACAAAAAAATCTTGGCTTTAATTGCTTACATCCTGTCAGCTGTTTTGGGAAACCTAAATGCTGACATATTAGATGTTGAAAAAGATACCTTAAAATTTGGTTTCATTAAACTTACAGATTGTGCCCCGATTGTTATAGCAAAAGAAAAAGGGTATTTTGATGATGAAGGTCTAAGCGTCGAAGTCGAGGCCCAAGGCAACTGGAAAGAATTGCTCAATCGAGTCATTAATGGAGATCTAGATGGTGCTCACATGCTGGCAGGCCAACCAATCGGGGCCACTGTTGGCTTTGGCACTAAGGCTGATGTTCTTACCGCCTACAGTCTTGATTACAATGGCAATGGTATCACTGTCTCAAATGATATTTGGAAACAAATGAAACCAAATGTTAAAAAAGATGCCTCAGGTAAAGTTATTCACCCAATAACTGCAGACTCACTTAAACCAATTTCTGATGAAGCAAAAAGTAATAATGCAAAATTGAAAATGGGAATGGTTTTCCCTGTTTCAACCCATAATTACGAGATTCGTTATTGGTTGGCAGCATCAGGTATTTCTCCCGGATTTTATTACGACCCTGGAACAAAACAAAGAGATATCGCAGGCTTTCTTAATAGTGATGTCGAACTATCAGTTACCCCTCCTCCACAAATGCCACAAACTCTTGAAGCAGGTACTATTTGTGCCTATTGCGTTGGAGAGCCCTGGAACCAGCAGGCAGTATTTAAGAAAATTGGAGTTCCAGTGACAACAAATTATGATATCTGGAAAAATAATCCTGAAAAAGTTTTTGGAGTTTCAGCAGCATGGGCAAAAGAGAATCCCAATACATGGATAGCGGTAACCAAGGCTCTAATAAGAGCAGGTCATTGGCTTGATGCTAGTTGGGAAAATAGAGATGAGGCCGCAAAGATATTATCTCAGCCTAATTACGTTGGTGCCCCTTACAAAGTAATCAAGAATAGCATGACTGGCACATTCGAATTTGAACCTGGAGTCGATGTTAGAAAAATGGAAGACTTTAATGTTTTTTTCCGATATAACGCCTCATATCCTTACTACTCCGATGCTGTTTGGTTTTTAACTCAAATGGTTCGATGGGGACAACTAACTGATCAAAAAGACGATAGTTGGTATGATGAAATGGCAAAAAAAATATACAGACCTGACGTCTATATGAGAGCTGTTGAGGAATTAGTAGACGATGGAGAATTCGAAGAGTCAGTTTTCTTGCCCGCCTACAAAGCGAATAGAGCAGGTGGTTATAAGGCCCCTACTTCAGACTTTATTGACGGAAAATCATATGATGGGAAAAAGCCGAATGACTACGTTAAGAGCTTTAAGATAGGATTAAAATAGTCAGCCGTTATCTCTTAAAAATATAGAAAAATCATCTATGTTATTCCCTAAATACAAAGGAGTTGAGAAAATATAAATTCCTAAAATGAGTACAATTACAGATACAACAGAGGGCGCTGTTCCTAAAAAGTTTAAATCAAAAAAGCTTTTAAGATATAACCCGAATCGAGTGGCACACACTTTTGATCAATTGGGGCTTGGCTACTTTAGTCCAATCGCCCGTCTAATTGGTGGTGATGAACCAAAAAAACAATTGCGAGAAATTGTGTCCAACACTTTCCTACCAATACTGGCCTTTGCCATATTTATTGGAGTGTGGGGAATTTGCTCAAAATTTGTTGTATCAGACAGCACAAGAATACCTAGCCCTGCCCAAACTTGGGTAGCCTGGCAGGGTATGGTTGATTTTGCAGAAGCCGAAAAAATCAAGGAGATTGATTACTACGAGGCAAATGAGGAGCGTGCACTTAAAATGGAAGCTAAGGCTAAAACTTCAGAAGAAGCAGGTGAATTGGATAAGGTGGAACGATACAATGGCATGGCTGAAAAGTTTCGTTCAAAAGTTTATCAAGGAGCGACGACTTTTTTTGATCAAATTGGTATCAGTTTAATCACCGTTGCTGTGGGTTTTCTTGCAGCATGCATTCTAGGAGTTCCTGTAGGCATTCTATGTGGAATATCGAAACGGGTAAATATTGCTTTAAATCCAATCATTCAATTATTTAAACCTGTTTCTCCTCTAGCCTGGTTCCCAATTGTTTTTGTTTTCACGACATGGGGAATCGAACAACCTGAATCTACAAGTATTTGGCAACGAGCACTATGGACCTCTGCAGGTGTAGTAACGTTATGCTCTATTTGGCCTACACTTATTAACACCGCAGTTGGTGTTGCATCTGTAGACAAAGATCACCTTAATGTTGCAAAAGTTTTGAAACTAGGGTGGTTTAAAAGGATCTGGAAAATTGTTCTCCCATCATCTCTTCCTCTAATTTTTACAGGTTTGAGATTATCAATTGGTGTTGGATGGATGGTGCTAGTTGCCTCAGACATGATGGCCCAAAATCAGGGCCTTGGAAAATTCGTATGGGACATGTACCAAAACGGTGACACTCAGAGCACGGCTCAAATAATAATCGCGGTATTCTTTATCGGAGCGATCGGATTCCTTTTAGATAGAGTGATGCTTGTATGCCAGAGGCTCGTTACGTTTGAAGAACAGACAATATAATTAATCACTTGGAATTTAAAAATCATCATGGCATATCTTGAGATTAACAATGTTTGCAAAGGGTTTGGTTCTGGAACTGCTAGATTCGAAGTTCTTAAGAATATCAATTTGCATGTTAAAGAGGGAGAGTTCGTCGCTATTTTAGGTTATTCAGGTGTAGGAAAGTCAACGCTAATGAACCTTATTGCCGGGCTAGAAGAACCTGATTCGGGAGAAATAAATGTAAACGGTAAAAAGATTGATGGCCCCCATCCTGACAGGGGTTTGGTTTTTCAAAATTATTCCCTATTACCCTGGTTAAGCGTTCATGGAAACGTAGCAATGGCTGTTAATCAAATATACAAAGGAAGCAAAAGATCTGAAAGGAAATCAATGATCAAAAAGGCAATCGAAAGGGTCAATCTTGACGATGCCTCATATAAAAAACCGGGTGAACTTTCAGGTGGAATGAGACAACGAAATTCAGTTGCCAGAACCCTTTCAATGAACCCAAAGTTACTATTACTTGATGAGCCTTTAAGTGCGCTTGACGCATTAACTCGAAGTGTCATTCAAGATCAAATTTTAGAAATAAAAAAGACTGAGGGACAAACAGTCATTCTTATCACTAATGATGTAGATGAAGGCTTATACATGGCAGATAGAATTATGCCGCTAAGCATTGGACCTGAGGCAACACTAGGTCCCGAAATTTATAACCCCAATCCTTATCCTCGAGATCGTAAAGCTATTAATTCCTCAGCTGAGTACCAAAAGCTCAGACATGAAATAATAAGCTTTTTACTTAAGGAGAAAGAAAAAGAAAAGGCCAACAGTCGTAGTGGCAGGGTTACTCTTCCAAACATAAAACCCATAGATATCTCTAGGCATAAACCCACTTTCTCGAAAGGTGCTCGCCCTAAACCCAAAAAAGAACTATCAAAATCGATTTAATTAAAATTATGAGTGCATACTTTGAAACGTTTAAACTAGGAAAGACCTATAAAACACCCAAAGGGGATGCTGTGATCGTTAAAAATTTCAACCTTAAAATGAAGAAAGGTGAATTTGTTTGTGTGATTGGGCATTCAGGATGTGGAAAATCCACAGTCCTATCAATGGTTGCTGGACTTAACGAAATTACAGAAGGAGGTGTCATTCTTGATGGCAATGAAATTTCTGGAGCGGCACCTGATCGAGGAGTTGTTTTTCAGTCTCCGTGTCTTTTACCGTGGATGAGCGCATGGGATAATGTAATGCTTGGAGTCAACCAAGTTTACTATCATGCTTCAAGAGCTGAAAGAAAACAGATCGTTGAATATTATTTAACGTCCGTTGGTTTGTCTGGTTCATTCAACAAACGACCTGACGAGTTATCGGGTGGAATGCGTCAAAGAGTTGGCCTCGCTCGTGCATTTTCTCTTTCTCCAAAAATGTTACTTCTAGATGAGCCATTTGGCATGCTGGATAAGTTAACCAAATTCGAACTTCAAGGAGTGCTTCTGGAATTATGGAACAGAGAAAAACTCACAGCCATGATGATCACACATGATGTAGATGAATCTATCTATCTTGCTGACCGTGTGATTATGATGACTAATGGACCTGCAGCCGGTATTGGAGACATATTAGAAATTAATTTACCTCGTCCTAGAGACAGGCAAGAAATTATGTCTCAAGAACAGTACTATGATTATCGAGAGTTCCTTCTAAATTTTTTACAAGAAAGAGCTGACGAAGGCAGAGAGGAAAGATCAGCTGCTTAATGAATCCAACCCCTCAGATACCCTTAAATGCCCCATTTAATGAGGCTCAGAGGCTTTGGCTGAATGGGTATATCGCTGGGATAATCGGTCAAGTAAACAGCGAATCCAATCCCTCAGAATCATCGAATAATAAAATAAAACAAAGAATACCGATTGTATTTGCAAGTCAGTCTGGCAACAGTCAATCACTAGCTGAACAATTTGGAGACCAACTCGAAAAATCTGGTTTTGAAACTCCCGTTTTTGGTGCCGAAGAGCATGAAAATTTTGACCTTACAAAAGAAGAGTTTTTACTAATCATTTCAAGCACATGGGGTGACGGAGATCCTCCTGACAATGCGGTTGATTTCTGGAATCATATTAACAGTGAGGATCACCCTCGACTTGAAAAATTACACTACTCTGTGCTCGGATTAGGAGATAAAAATTATCTTCACTTTTGTGCCATGGGAGAAAAGTTCGATGCAAGGCTTGAAGAACTCGGAGCCATAAGACTCACCCCAAGAGGAGAATGTGATGTCGACTACGAGGAAACCGCAGAGGATTGGTTTAATGGGGTTCTTAAGAAATTAGATACATCAATAAAAAAAGAAACAGCTAAAGCTATTACAGATGGTTATTCAAAAAAGAATCCTTTTCCTGCAAAAGTAATCCTTAATAAGAATCTCAACGAACAAGAATCCTCAAAACAAACTCACCATGTAGAATTTGATTTGTCTGGATCTCATCTAAACTATGAAGCTGGTGATGTATTAGGAATATATCCAACAAATGATCCAGAACTGGTTGATGAATTAACCACTAATTTAAATTTTAATCCTGATGA
This sequence comes from Verrucomicrobiales bacterium, assembly GCA_013911195.1. GTDB lineage: Bacteria > Verrucomicrobiota > Verrucomicrobiia > Verrucomicrobiales > DEV007 > EC70. The sequence continues at coordinate 5,349 of JACETS010000071.1, forward strand.
ATTAGTTGATGATAAAAAATTAAAAGAAATACTTCTGAATGACTACGACATCCGAAACCTTACCAAAGATTTTGTTTTGGCTTGGTTTGATAAATCAAATTCAGAGGCCTTAGGTCAAATAATCAAAAATTCTTCTTTGGAAGATTACATTACGGGGCGTGAGATTATTGATCTTGTGGTTGATTATCCAGCAAGTTTTTCAGATCCAAAGGAGTTTTTATCACTGCTAAGAAAATTATCACCCCGTCTTTATTCGATTTCCTCAAGCCCTAACGCCAATAAGGATAAAGTTCACATCACGGTAGCAAAGGTTTCGTACGAGTCACATGGAAGGTCTAGAAATGGAGTTTGTTCAGCATATCTAGCTGATCGCTGTAATAAAAACGATACTGCCAATGTTTTTTTACAATCTTCAAATCACTTCAAGTTACCTCAAGATTCATCCATTCCCATTATAATGGTGGGCCCAGGAACTGGAATTGCTCCCTTTCGTGCATTTCTCCAGGAAAGAGAATTTGTAAAATCATCCGGTAAGAATTGGTTATTCTTTGGAAACCCTCACGAAGGAACTGATTTTTTATATAAACAAGAATTGATGACTTTCAAGAAGAAAGAAATACTTACAAAGCTCAGCACGGCATGGTCACGGGATCAGGAAAATAAAATTTACGTCCAAGATGTAATGGCTCAAGAGGGCAAAGAAATATGGAACTGGTTAAATGAAGGGGCCTATTTTTATGTCTGTGGCGATGCAAAATATATGGCGAAAGATGTAGATAATTGCCTTCATAAAATCATCAATGAGCATGGAAAAGTGGACTCTGAATCTTACATCAAAGCAATGAAAAAAGAAAAACGCTATCAAAGAGATGTCTACTAACGTTCCTACAAAAGTCGCCGGAGAAAATATTAATCAGGACCAAAAAACATGGCTTGAAGGGTTCTTTACTGGCTTCAAAGAAAAAGGATTAACATTCTCGGATGCTGACGAAAACTCAAAAAAAACACCTAAACAAAAAAAAATAATTCCTGAAGAAAAAATCAAGAAAAACGAAAATCCATTCAATGCTTTTTCCAACTTGGTAAATCTTGCAAAAAGGAATAAGTCCCCAGAAAAAGACGATGTGTTTCGCTTTAAATGGAACGGTTTATTTTGGCTAGCTCCAATACATGAAGGGTATATGTGTAGACTTCGAATTCCAGGTGGTCTAATAAATGCTCACCAACTAATGGAATTAGCCTCGATCGCTAAAGATATTGCGTGGGGATATTTACAAATAACGACTCGGAATAATATTCAAATTAGAGTCATCAAACCCAAGGATACCCCATCTTTATTAAGAAGGATCCAAGATTGCGGCCTTCATTCTCGAGGCTCAGGAGCCGATAATTTAAGAAACTTCACATCAAATCCAACCGCCGGAATAGATCCTTATGAATTAATTGATGTATCCCCTTTTGTGAAAGATTTGGCACACACTGTGATAAATCAGCCAGAGTTTTATGACTTACCAAGAAAGTTTAATGTTTCATTTGATGGAGGAGGAATTGTTGGAGTCGCTGAAGATACGAACGACATTGGTCTGAGAGCCATAAAAATAAAAAACCCTCCCGAAGGCCATCCATTATATAATAAAGTTCAAGGAGGAGTTTGGTTTCAATTGTTACTAGGTGGGGTAACTGGCCACAAAGCTTTTGCAGAAGATTGTGGTGCTATATGCAGACCTCAAGATGCTGTCGATGTTATCTCGGCACTTGTCCGAGTTTATATTCAAAATGGAAATCGTGGCAATAGAGGAAAAGCACGATTGGTTTATTTAATTAAGGAATGGGGAAATGAAAAGTATATCAATGAAACAAATAAACTATTAGAAGATCAGTTAATTGATTTTGATTTTTCCGACTCATTATATACAGACCTAATAGAGGAGCATATCAAACCTATTGTTCCTCATGCTCACATAGGAGCTCATGAACAAATCCAGGAAGGCCTAAGCTGGTTAGGCATATATACCCCAGTGGGCATTCTACAATCTAAAGAAGCAGAGTTAATTGCTGAAGTGGCAAAAGAATTTGGTAACGGAGAAATCAGGCTCACAATATTTCAGAACCTAATAATCCCTAATATACCAAGTAATAAAATTGATAAAGCCAGAGAAAAACTCAGCAAAGGAGGCTTAGCTTGCGAGACAAGTCTAATCAAGGGTGGCACCGTTGCTTGCACAGGAAATCAATATTGTAAGTTTTCTAGCTCTGACACAAAAACCCACGCCAATGAAATTGTTAATTATCTAGATAAAAAAATTACATTAGATAAACCCATTAATATTCATGTTACCGGCTGTCCCCATTCTTGTGCTCAACATTATATAGGCGATATTGGATTATTAGCCTGCAAGGTTTCTGTTGATGACAGTGATGAGCCTATTGAGGGTTACCATGTCTTCGTTGGCGGAGGATTTGGTCCGGACAAAAAGCGCATAGGAAGACAACTCTTTAAAAGTATTCCATCAGGAAAACAAATAAATGAAACAATTTATGCAATGCTGGCTGCCTACCTTTCAAGGCGTAAGAAAAATGAGTCATTTTATGATTTCGCGACGCGACATGAAATCTCAGATCTTGAAAAAATGACTAACAATTTAATAGCAGAATCCAGTTCATTTGCAGCATGATTCCTAGCTTTAAAGACCCATTCATTAACGAACTCTTAGATGAGCAGCAAAACTTGACTGCGGTAGACCGTTTCTCAAAAAAATATGATGCTAACCACTCTCATTTTTCTTCGAATGTTTACTCAGATCTAATACCACTGAGCAAACCAAAGAAAAATGAACAATACTCATTCCAAATTGATTTGAATGCCTGCAGCGGATGTAAATCATGTGTTTCCGCATGTCATAGCCTTAATGGTCTTGATCATGATGAATCTTGGAGAGATGTGGGTGCTCTGTTCGGCACAAAAAGTGATAAACCTATGCAGCAAACAGTAACCACTGCTTGTCACCATTGTTTGGATCCTGCATGTGCAAACGGATGCCCTACACTTGCATATGAGAAAGACCAGTCGACTGGAATTGTCCACCATCTAGATGATCAATGCATGGGTTGTCGTTATTGCGAGATGAAATGTCCTTACGAAGCCCCAAAATACAACGATAATTTGGGTATAATTCGTAAATGTGATATGTGTCAGAGTCGGTTAAAAACAAACGAGGCACCTGCATGCGTTCAAGCATGTCCAAACGAAGCAATAAAAATTCGTATTGTTAGGAATGAAGAAATTTTAGAGGAAACCAATACCGATGAAGGGTTGGTTCCGGGTACCATCACATCACAATATACCAAACCTTCATCACAATATATAAACTTAAAAAAGGACTCTAACCCTAGACCAGCTGACTATGGAAATTTAAAACAATCAGCTTCTCATTCACCTTTAATGTTAATGCTAACATTCACTCAAGCCGGTGTTGGCATTTCTTTAATCGAATTCATTAAATGGTTAGTAAATAGTCAGATCAACCAATACACCTTACTAACAGGCATCGCTTTATGTTTTATAGGTTTATTGTCGAGTTTTTTACATCTTGGAAAACCCTCAAAAGCATGGAAGGCCTTTTTAGGATGGCGCAGATCATGGCTAAGCCGAGAAATTCTCATATTTGGCCTTTGGTCCGTAACAAGTCTTACTTTCTTGTTTTTTACTTTGTCCGGTTTTGCCAATAAATGGATCACAATTTCTGGCGCAATTTCATCCTTACTCGGCATTCTAGGAATTTACAGTTCTGTGATGGTTTATGCTGACACTCCAAGGCCTTCATGGAATTTTAAATTAACTTGTCTCCGTTTTTTTTCCACCACGCTTGGAGTGGGAATAGCTTTCTCGGGATGGTTTTTTCTAGCAGCCATTCCCATGTTTATCTCACTCAGCATTGATATAATTATTATGGCTGGAAAAAACTCAAATTGCATTAATTCAGGAAGACTGATGCGTGGCCCATTGAAAAACCTTTCTGTAATTAGAATTTCTACGGCAATAATCGCAATCGCACTTTTAGCATTCTCAACAATTGCTTCAGCAGTGCTATTTTTTGTCTCCGAGATCTTTGGAAGGTCTTTGTTCTTTCGATCATCAGATGAACCAAAAATGCCTGGATTAATCAATTCTTGATAAGGGAAATAAACACCATATGCCGAACAGAAAAGAAAACTTTTAAATTTTAAATACAACTTGAAAGTCTCAACATTATTTAGATCATTCGATGGACCTCTAACATCAAGTTTGGTTAGAGAGCCTGGGAAATTTGGCCTTGGTCAATTACCACAAAAATTATCACCTCAACAAACCACTTCATCAGTTTGTGGTTATTGTTCAGTTGGTTGCTCTCTTTCTCTCCATATCAAAGACGGAAAAGCTGTTAATTTATCTCCAAATAAGGACTATCCGGTTAATCTTGGGATGGCTTGCCCGAAAGGTTGGGATGCTTTAAACCCCATTAGATCCCCAGAGAGGGCAAAAACCCCCTTATCTCGAAATTCAAGAGGTGAAGCTATGAAATCAATTGACTGGGAGAAAGCTTCAAACATTTTTTGTGAGCGCTTCAAAAAAATTCAATCTAATCATGGCCAAGATTCAATAGCTTTCCTCAGCACCGGGCAGATATGCACAGAAGAATTGGCTCTCCTAGGCGCTTTCACAAAATTTGGAATGGGCATAAAGCATGGCGATGGAAACACTCGTCAATGCATGGCAACTTCTGTAGTTGCTTATAAGGAATCTTTTGGTTTTGATGCCCCACCCTATTCATACTCAGATTTTGAGGAGAGCGATGTCATTATACTAATAGGTTCTAATTTATGTATTGCTCATCCAATTTTGTGGCAAAGAATACTTAGAAATAAAAGGCACCCAAAGATCATCGTCATCGATCCACGTCTGACTGAAACAGCCATGCAATCCACTATGCATGTGCCATTGGCCCCTAGGTCAGATCTTACTCTATTTTATGGCTTAGCCAATTTACTAATTAAAAATAACTATCTTGATGAAGATTTCATTAAAAAGAGCACTTCTGGTTTCGAAAATTTTAGAGATTTCGTTGAACAATTCACTCTAGATAAAGTTTCTGAAATAACAGGTATATCAATAACTGTTTTAAATCAGCTGACTGAAATAATTGGAACCAACGACCGTGTGTCCTTTTGGTGGACTATGGGGGTTAATCAAGGCTATGAGTCAACTAGAACGGCGCAATCAATTATTAATTTGGCATTAATGACAGGAAACATCGGCCGCCCTGGTACTGGAGCAAATTCAATTACAGGTCAATGTAATGCCATGGGATCAAGACTGTTCAGCAATACCACAAACTTACTAGGAGGTCATGATTTCAGGGAATATGAACATAGAAAAAAGATATCTAACTTATTAGGGGTTCCTATCGAGAAAATTCCTTCCGAACCAAGTTGGGCATATGATCAAATCATAGATGGAATTGAAAGCGGGAAAATTAAAGGGCTCTGGATCATTGCCACGAATGGTGCACATTCTTGGACCAATCAAAAACGTTTCAAGAAAATATTAGATAAGCTAGAATTCCTAGTCGTTCAGGACCTTTACTCAACAACAGAAACAGCCGAGCTGGCCGATCTCTTCTTACCTGCATCCGGCTGGGCAGAAAAAGAAGGAACATTTATCAATTCGGAGCGTCGGATAGGACATATCAAGAAAGTTCTTCCTGCTCCTGGCATAGCTCTATCAGATTTTTCAATTTTCAGGCTATTAGCAAAAAAATGGAATTGCGACAGTTGGATTAATAAATGGAATAGCCCTGAGTCCGTGTTCAACATATTGAAAAAGATAAGTTCTGGACAGCCTTGTGATATCACAGGCATAGAAGATTATTCTGAATTGGACAAACATGGAGGTATTCAATGGCCTTTATCAAAAACTGATTCATCCGCCATTCAATGTGAAAGAAGATTATTCAGTGACGGCCTTTTTTATACAAAAACAAAAAAAGCTTTTTTTATATATGAACAGCCAAAATCTAATCCGGATAAGACTACAAAAAAGTTTCCATTTGTCTTAATCACTGGAAGAGGAACTTCAGCTCAATGGCATACAGGAACAAGGACTGGAAAATCAAATATCCTCAAAAAAATGTATCCTGAAAAATGCTACCTTGAAATCAACGAATTTGACGCAATCGAAAAAAATATTAATGACGGAGATGTTATAAAAATATCTTCACCGCGAGGCACGGTTTCGGCTACAGCATTTATTACCAATACTATAAATAGAGGCCAGACATTCATGCCAATGCATTACAGGGAAACAAACGTTTTAACTCATCAGATAGTTGATCCTTATTCTAGACAACCTAATTACAAAGGATGTTCTATCAATT
>JACETS010000072.1 GCA_013911195.1 Verrucomicrobiales bacterium
GCTCTAAATAATTTAAAGTATAAGACGCGCGTTTCTTTCTTAAGATTTTCCAGCTCTGTTTTTTCAAGTTCCTCCCATTCCAGTTTATACTTTTCACACCAAGTACTCCATTCGTCATCAGTGGCCAATTGAGTAAGTCGATCCGCCTCATGATCAGGCAGTTCATGATACTCTTCAAAAGTATAGTCAAAAATGACCTTTTTTTTAACTTCTTCCATTTCAATGAATGACGTATTTATGCCTAGAAAACCCAAGCGAAAAATAGATATATAACTAAACCAACTATAAAATATCCAACAACACAACCAACAGAACGAATAGGATTTACTTCCCTCGGATTTTTATCATCTTCATCCATTTCACAAAAGTAGACAAACAATTAATAACAGAAATAGAAAACTACCAATCTTAAATTTTCTAATGAACCAAGAGGATGTGATTTCGGTAGCACCAAATCCTGATGGCCCTAGCTATTGTGATCATCATCACCTTTAGCCATTCCAAAAATTTTAATATCATCAAAACCAAAAGCTTGCATTCCGTCTAAAAGGCTCTCAACCCTTATGATCAATTCTTGACCTGATTTTGGGACTCCAAAATACGTCTTGAAGGTAGTGAATTTATTAGTGGTCGGATTTATTAAGGGTGGTCGTCCAACAAATTGATCGTATATCAAATTTGCAGTTCTCTGACTATTTACTTCAACACCATTCTCCATAGTATATGTTACATCACCATTGATCTTGATCCGAAATAGGATACTACGTGACTTTGACACCTCATCAAATTCATCATTATCAATAATAAAATAAACATTGAACATGTCATATTGATTTCTTTCAAAATCACCGGTCGCAGCAAATGCCATTGAAACACCCGTCAGTCTTTTGGCAGAAGAGATATCGAATTTGAAATCAACGGTCGCCTTGCCATCGGGAAGATCACCGTTCTTTGTATCAGTGATTCCCCAAAAACTGTCTTTTTTTGTGGAGTCTGCAAAACCGAGACGGTCAAAAGGGTAGGGGTTCGAATTCCCTGCACCTTCTACACTGTCATCGAATAGTGAGTAGGGTCCTCCAGTGTCTCGATTATAGACGCCCCAACCATCACCTGGACTGCTGAAACTATTAGGCGGCAGATCATTGCCAGACGTGCTTTCAAAACTTCTAGTGCTAAGCAGATTTTTGGATTCATCAAAATCGTGAAATGCAATCAACTTTTCATCGTCAAAATTTGCGTTAACAATCCGATAAAACATTTTGGGAGAAGATCCATAAATTTGTTTAACTCCCCACCAGCCAGAGCCCAATAAACTCCCCTTTTCTGCGGCAAAAGTTTCTATATTTCGCCAGTTTAATAAATCTTCAGATTCTTCAAAAAAGCGTATCGTTTTTTCCTCCGGGATTCTATAAGTTATTTCTATGCTTCCCCCTCTTTTAGAGATGTAACTTTCTATGATTTCTTCAGCCTGGATAATTGTGATCAGAGAAAAATTATATATCAGGAAAATTATTTTTGGTCTGATCACATTTTTTAATTTCCGCAGTAATTATACCAATAACAACCACTTTATTGATACAATTTATAGTTTTAAATTTGTTTGGTTTATGATGCTTTACTGGCTGCAGAAAAGGTCGGCGCTGGATCATATTTTTGACGTCCCGATTTCCAAGTAATCAAAAAAATCTGTATTACCTAATAAGATATATGTCTATTCTGGTGTTTATGATATCTCAATCATCTATTGATGATTAGTATGCGTATTCATTTTCTAATTCTATTACTAAGTCTACTGAGAAACGTTAACTCCTCCGAATTTTTTCCTGTATCCTTCAGTACTAAATTTTATGAGCTCATTGAAGCCGTCTCCTTCGATCACGACCTCCTGATTCCATTCTCTCAAGTCTTCAGATAGTGCAATCAAGTAACTTGAACCATTCTCGGTCTCAAGCTCAAGCTGCACCTCTAAGCCATCATAAACATAGTTCGGGTTTCTGATTAGCTTACTCCCTCTGGTAATTTTTACTGTCTTGGCCGAATAATAGCCGCCGATATTATCTTTTTTGTACAACTGTCTGAGCATAAATAATTTAAGGACTATATAAATTTCTTATCCAAACCCTTGCCACGACTTTTTGTAAAATGTAATATTTTCATCAAAGAAATTAATATGAAAATAATACATAAGATTCAGATCATCTTGATAACGCTCACCTGTCTTAGCTCCCTTCATGCTGACAACCATGCTAACTTTGAGAAGGCGAAAAAAAACAAGGAAATGGCTCTCATGTTTTTTGAAAAATTACTTATTGAACCTGAAGCACTTAGGCCAGCACTTCATAAAGATTTTACATTCACATACATGGGTAAAATTCCCGACACACTAATTCCTTACGGAGTCCCTTATGATACCGAATCGTTTTATTCCAAATTCCTTCCCCACATTCCCAAACTTGTACCCGATGGGATAGAATTAAAAACGACCGACATTATTGCGGATGAAAATGGAGTGGCGGTACGGCAAAAAGGAAAGGCCAAGGGAAAGTATGGTCCCTACAACAATGATTACTCATGGTTGTTTAAATTCAAAGAGGGTAAAATCTTATCCATTGAGGAATTTAACAGCGATTTTTTAGTAGCTAAAAGTCTCTACGGTAAAGTTCTCCGCAAAAAGAAAAAGAAGACACCTTCAAAAGAAAAAAAATAAAACTTATATTCATGAAAAATAGACGAAATTTTATTAAATTGAGTGGACTCGCCGCAATTGGATCTCATGGTACTTCCTTGGCGGAGAGCCCCGCCAAAAAAACTTTCATTCATGGATTTAATTTCAAATTCAAAAAAGACGTGTCAGAAGAAAAGATTGCCGGGATGATGAAAGAGTTGGCAGCTTTAAAAGAAAAAATTCCTGTCCTTAAGGAGTTTCTTGTTGGCAAAAATATCGCCGGTAGAACTCATGGATATCAATATGGTGAAGTTGCGGTCTTCGAAAAGAAAGAGGATCTCATGGTCTATGAAAAACACCCTGAGCATGTGAAGCTAGTAAAGAAAATTCTTCCCAATCTGGAAATTGGTAACGGAATGGACTTTTTTCCCATTGGTAATGTGAAAACTAAAATTGGGACAGCAGATTATAAAGGACATTTCATACATGCCTTCAATTTCAAATTTAAAGATGGTGTCTCTGATGATGAAATGGCGGAATTAATGGGTGAGCTTGCCACCCTAAAAGAAAAAATTCCTGTCCTTAAAGAATTACTAATTGGGAAAAATGTTGCCCAGTGGCACAGAGGTTTTCAATATGGAGAGATTGCTGTTTTTGAAAAAAAAGAGGATCTTGAAATATTCGATAAGCACCCTGAACACCGAAAGTTAGTCAAAAAAATTATACCTAAGATCGCAGGTGGGAACGCTATGGATTTTATTCCTATAGATGCCTAAAGCTACAATATACTTGGAAGATATATTTTGAATGCCTTTTTCCGTAGCTTTTGTTATCCATCTTGGATCTTTTCTTTTGCTAAAAAAAGCTTCTAAAACACCTCAGCCCAAATCCAGTGAGCTCATCATAATAACAAATAAATTAACTGAACTAACAAGGGCAACAACCATAAAGGAATTACACGTCATAACCGGTTATTCGTGAATAGTGGACACTATGCACGAGGTCAGACATTTAATGAAACGTATATTGGCACTAGATTTTTTAGAGATAATTATTTCTGGAAGTTAACGGAGCCGAACTTTTGCCCGGAAAAATACTGAAGGCTCAGGATTGACAGGATTAGCTGAAATAATGATGTATTTCAGAGACTCTGTCCCATCACTGTTATGCGTCCTATCTATAAGTTCTAACTCATTACCTTCAGTCAGAGGAATCCAGGTGATTCCATTGATCGATTTTTCCAATTCAACCAGGGCATCGTCAGCACCGAGCCTTTGCCGAACATTGATAATGGGATTCCCGTCTTCGTTAATTAGAGCACTGATTTTATCAGTTTCCGAAATGGCATAAGCTAGTAAATCTGAAGAGCCTTCACCACGGAAGGAGATAGAATCTGAAGTGCCCGGATTTCCCCCTTTCTTGATACTTGGTCTCCACTGACTTGGCCTGTTAGGGTCTCCGTCCCCGACAGGATCAATGCGTATGAGGCTGGAACCATTGCCATCAGCGCTCTTTGGCCATGGTCCTTCATCGCCGTAAATAAAATCAACAATAACGGATCCGGAAGCATCGCTCAAAAGGATCCGCTCACCACCGTTATTGAGTCTCGAACCATTCTCAAATTGATCCTGACTAATGATGATCCTCTCATTAGGACCGATGATGGTCCTATCGGGGAAAGTGAATTCAATTCCGTTTCTGAAATAAACACCGCTCAAATCGACACTCATAGATGTATCCAGATTAATGAGCTCTATGTATTCTTTGTCTGTTTCAAGTTCGGGATGATACATGATCTCTGAAATGTTAAGATTCATTGCATTGGCAGAGGCGATGTTGCCTGTACTTTCAATAGTAATAGAGTCATTACCCACTTCCTCACCTCTACGGTTAAATGCTATCAGCTTTACCGTGTTTTTTCCCGGTTGCACGGGCACGCTCACTTTCCACGAATTAGCATCGGTCCATTCGATGGGTAATGGAAGTTCGGCTCCCTCAATATATACTTTTGATACATCAACCCAACCGCTCCCTGCTATGTCCGCTGTCGATCCATTAACCGTTAGATTATTTCCTAGCCTCGAACTAATAGTAAAAGGAATCTGGTTTGGAATTCGGCTCATTACATAATCTGCCCTTGATCTAATATTGTTGCTGAACCCATTATAGCTTTCTCTGGCCACCGAACCGTAATGTGACAACCAGTAATTCATGTATTCAGTGTTGAATGTGCTTTCGATAATGTCGACGAGGTGCCCATGAAAAATTCTTCCGTAAATTGGACGTGCAGGGATCTTGGCAAAATTGCGCCCTCCCCAGAGTGAGGCCCGAGGGTTTTGTGAGAAAAGGAAGTCCCAGTCCCAAGGCATCGGCTCTACTTTTCCATCCGAAGGACGAACGTAGAAATTCAGATTATGAGGGTTTCCTTGACTGTAAGTGTCGCCGATTCCAAGGAGTGACATAATAGCAAACTGTCGCATCCATATATCCACATTGATGACATTTTTAATTTCGTCTTCAAGGTCTTGCCCCGTAAGGCTGAAAGCTTTGCACATGGCTATAATTTCGTCGTACCTATCCTCGGGAAGCCTTGAATTGATACGCATATTGTGACGGTAAATTTCCTTATCATCTCCCTGATCTGCGAGATCAAAGCTGCTTATCCAGCCAATCGGGAACGGGAGCTTGGGTGATTCCGGGTTTCCTCCCTGAGTACTTTGAAATTCACGGATCCCCTCCATTTTAAAGACTGTTCCTTTAGTACCTTCTCCTCCAGGAAGACCCTCAAGATAGGGTTTGCCAAAACGGGCCATTGAAAGTCTTGCTGTGCCTCTTTGGGTAGTATGAATGAGTTGAACGATATCGTTATAGTTATCATGTATGCCTCCAGCATGATTGACCATATGTTTTGCAATAATTTCACGAACGTTACGTCTTCGCGTTGTAACAGTGCCATGGACTCCTCGGTAAAGTTTGTCGGCGGGAAACTTATAATTGATGCCCGTACTGTCAGAAGAGTTCCGGCTGAACATACTTCCCCTTAGACGGACTCCACAGTCATAATAAATATTTTTCTCATTGGTAATGATGGTGCATCCATAACGATGATTACTTAAAATCTCATTAGAGTTGTGCATTGTTGATGAATCTCGATTCGTCATGATGACTCTGAAATTTTCAATCGATGCGGATGACCTACCATCATCGACCTGAATCATCGCCCTAGAGTCTGAACCGTTTTTTGGATAGAAGGAAATGCTCTCACCATCATCGGCTTCGAGATAGAAGTGGATTTTTCTTCCTGCGTTCTGACCTGGGATTTGAATGCTCCAGGATCCATTATCAGACATTATCACTGATGCTGTTCGGAATGGACTACCGTCATTTGCATAATGGATTAAAAGAGACTTCACTCCGTCAGGGTCGTTGACTTGGCCTCTCACGGTAATTGACTGATTAGGCTCAGGGACTGGTGGATAGTGATTCACATTTTTGAAGGTTGGACCGGAATTTACTACTCTGGTGGAGTTTTCTTCTCCCGGAGTTCCGTGCTTATCAGGTTGTTTTAGAATCACTGTCTTGGCCAGACGGTTGTAATACAGCTCGAAACGGAGTTGCGGTGTTCCCTTCAGCCATTTGGCCCTAAATGAAATCTGATAGTCCGTGCCGGGTTTCACCGGCGCCCAAGAACCATTACTTTTAAGATTAGTTTCAAGGAGATTGTTCAGGTAATTCATTCTGGCACTCGCAACGATTTTCAACACGGGTGATTCTTCTGAATCGATTACCTCTGACAATTTATGGGTTCCAATCCTTCGCCAATAATTTGCATTACCAGCATCAAAGGTTCCGTTCTGCATCAGTTCACGGTTCGCTCCCCCAGGATTCTCTATAACGGAAACGTCATCGATGAGAACCTCACCAGAATCGAGAAGACCAAGACGTAGTTCATGAAAATTACGTATTGTCGGGGTATAAGTGGGCACTTGTGCCGTCATTGTATAGCTGTAGTGCACCCATTCGGACTGGTCCGAGTTTGAGCTCTCCGACCATGATTCTGGAACTGAATTATCAGACTTTGGGTCTCGCAGCTCAAGACTAGACCCACCACCATCAGCGTGTATCGGCCAGGGCTTATCATCAAAATATTTGACTGAGTCAACCGGGTTTCTTTTATGATCCACGAGAACGATCTGTTCTGAATCATTAGAGAGGTTCCCAGAAAAATCACCAATTGCGTTGGCATTGGGGAACTTCAAATTAAGGGCATCTGCATCCTTAGAGATTACAAGATATGAGTCTGGCTCTATGATCGTATTCTGAGGAAAAGTAAAACTAATGGCATTAATAAATTCCCACCCTGAAAGATTAATGCTTTTATCTGATTTATTGTATATCTCTACCCATTGCTCATCACTTTCGATATAAGACCGGCCGGGGTCACCATTGTCAGTAGCCCGCCGAGCATCAAGCTTCATACCCATAATAAAATCACTGCTTCCGACAGTTTTCTGGTGCACTTCCACTGAGATTCGATTCTTTCCAGTTAATAGAAGATCATTAGGTTCTAAAGAAATCGTTCTCAGCGTGGCTTCAATTCCACTTGTTGCTGGTGTATCAGAACTAATTTTCCCTGATGGCAGGTTGTATCTTCCGACCTCTTTTCCGTTCAGGTAAAATACTGCACCGTCATCGATCATATGTGTGAGGATAAGTTCGCGAATCGATTCTTTGTCCTGCTCGCTTACATTGAATTGGGTTTCGAAGTAATAAGTGAAAAATCTCGGATCATTTTCTCTAGGATTTTTCATCCAAGTCGCTAAGGGGACCGGTAATTTACTTGCATTGGATTCAAACCCTAGAGGGCCCTGACCAGTAAACCAGTTACCTGTTGGAAGCTGTTCTTTTTCAGCCCAATTATCCCCCTGGTCCGTTCCACTCTCGTTATATAGCCAAACAGAGCTGAAATCAAAAAGGCGAATCGTTTCTAGAGTCGGAGGTGTCCCTGGCGAAGAATATTGGGGGCGGTGATTATACATGATTTCGTTGATCACAATGTCTTCATTGAAGGATATTATGTTCGCTGAGTTGGGCGTTAACCGTTCCGGCTGATAAAAAGTGTCATCATTCTTTTTATTCGTTCTCGACCGAGGTTCACTTTTGATAATTACTGAATCGATGACAAAATTTTCTGGTGAGTAGAGAAACAGACGGTCACCACTTTGAGGATCCAATTTACTTTCAGATTTTCCAATGGTCAGGAAATCTCCTCCAGCAAGGACCTTGTCTGGAAGAATATATTGATTTTGCTCATTACCATTGATGCTGGCTCTAAATTCACTAATAGGGACCGAATCAGAACCAGTATTCTGAATTTCGAATGTCCAGTCATCTTCCGAATTTCCTGCGACTTCACTTAAACGGATCGAAGGATTAGCGGATGGATTGGGGAGGGTCTGAAGTAAATCAAGCTCAAGACCCATGACCACGTCACTGCTGCCTGAATTTGCCTGATGAACTTCTACCGAGATACGATTCTGGCCTGACCTAAGTCCAGAAATCGGTATGCCTATCGGTTCGGATTTTTTGGCCTCTGCACCAGAAAAGGCAAGTGTGCTCGAATTCACTTCACCGAACGGCATGTTATGGCGGTAAACTTCTTTTCCATTAATATAAAATATCGCTCCATCATCAATGAGATAGGCTAGTTGAAGTTCGTAAGCATTACTGAACTGCCTTTCAGTAAGATTAAATTCCGTTTCAAAGTAATATGTAATGACGTACGGCTTGTTGGATGAGGGCCTTATCAGTTCGGTGCCTATATCAACCTCGAGACGGTTCTCCCTGGCATGGACTCCTGGACCAAATTTCCATTCTTCTGAGACGGCATGCTCTTCAGTTGCCCAATTGGAATTCAGATCGGCTCCGGTTTCATTAAATCTCCAACCCTGATCGAGACTGAGAATTGGAACCTTAATGGTCGGTGGTGGCAGATCACTATCTTGAAAATTAATTTTTCCTGGCGTGCCGGATATTTGAGGGCTTGAGGTCCAGTTCTCTGGAGGAGAACTGGCAGTCATGGGTATTAATTTTGAAAGGGTTGCTCCGGAGCCGTCAGCGCTGACGGGCCATGGATCCTTATCGTTGTAAGTGAATTGGTCCATTATTCTTCCGTTATTGTTTCTCAGGCGGATGGTTTCTCCGGCATTGTCTAGACGGCCCTCATAGGGTCCCAGCACCTGTGCCAACCCAGACACTTCTTTAATGGTTTCAGGATCAAGTGCAATGACCATGTAGGAACCGCCTTCGATGATCGTATTTTTGTTAAAGGAATAATCGACGCCTCCAGTCAATTTCCATCCCGTGAGGTCAACGTTGACGCTGTTTTGATTATAGATTTCGATGAATTCAAGGAGATGATTATTTTCTTCAGGATGATAATTAATTTCGTTAAATACCACGATCGAATCGATAGCATTTGATTTAATTGGTGCTAGGGCAATCGACAGAAAGATGGCAATTCCTAATGAGCGTAATAAGGATCGTTGCATAGATTGTGGTTTGAGCTCGTTTTTGTGAGCGGGTAATTGACTGCTTGTGGAGAGACTTGAATTTTGAATGAAGACTAAGAAAAAAGCAAGATCCTACAGCTTCTCTTTTTATTGGCTTGGCTAACGTACAGGCTAATGAGAAATAAATTCTTATTTATCTTTCACTTCATTCCTGTCGTCTTGCTCTATATTTTCAACATCAAGAGCTCCAAATTTCTCCTTGGCAAATTTGCGTAGATCTTCACCAGTGGTTCCTTTTTTAATCGCATCCCTGTCATGTTCATCCACGATTTCAACACCTAACAAGGTTTCAATAATATCTTCCATAGTAAGAAGTCCTCTTGTTCCACCAAATTCATCCTGTACAATCATGATTTGTTCTTTTTTATCTAAAAGAATATCAAGGGCCACGTCTACTGATTCTGATTGATCACAAAAAATCGCAGGTCTCATGATTTCAGACATAAGGATGTCGTCCTCATCGGCTGCTGCAGTTCTCAGGACATCACTTCTTAAGACTATACCAAGAACCTCATCAATCGATTCTCCAATTACAGGTATTCGACCGTGTATCATGATTGGAATCTTTCTGAGAGCAGTGTCGACTGACCATGCACTTGAAACAGTATCCATGACTACACTAGGTGTCATGACATCGCTAACCAACATTTCCCGAAGTTTTAAAAGGTTCATTATCACTTTCTCTTCGTCTTCATCAATTGAACCCTCAGCCTCACCGATATCGGCGAGGGCGGCCAATTCCTCACGTGAAATAGTTTTCTGTTCAGCTGTTGGAAACCAACGGCGAATGATTTCTATAGGAATTACAACAATGATTAAAATTCGCACTAAAATATCCAGAACATATGCGCTAGGCACAGAAAGTGATTTCCAATAGATAGTGCCGAGTGTTTTTGGGAGAATTTCACTGAATAACAGCACACCTATAGTGAGTAAAGCTGAGGCGATGGCCATTGCATACTGACCTTCATAGATTGCTGCGACTTGAGTACCAACTCCCAGTGCACCTACGGTATGCGCAATAGTATTTAACGTTAAGATTGCCGTTAGAGGCCTTTCAGGATCTTCCTTATAACGAACCCATAGTTGTGCTGCTCGACTGCCCTTGGCCTCTAAAACTGCGACATGTCCTCGGGAGGTGGATAGCAGCACGGCCTCCAAAATCGAACACAGAAAAGATGCGCCGATTGCCAGAAGCGAATAAACGACAATCAATAACTCGGGGCTCATACGTTATGACTTTTCAATTTCGTTAATATGAGCAGAAGTTTAAACCTAGTAAACATGATTCATCGTCAGTTGTTAGGGGATCCTAATGAGTGAGCTTTATAAGCCCTTTTGGGGTATAGCAAAAAATCATAAATATTTTCTAATATATACTTTTAATTATACGTTCTTTCTATAATGAAAAATAGTTTCTTAATTGCCATCGCTATCTTAACTTTTTTATCGGATCTGGTTTTTGCTTCACCTTTCTTTTCGCAGAGAGTCCCAAACCCAAGAAGCGAAGACGGTAGTCTTTCATCTTCTACCATTTATAATTTCTTTGGACGGACAGTCGTTCAAAGGTGTGCTGATAATTTTAGAATTTCTTCATCCAAAGTTGTCCGCAGCGTTTCTTGGTGGGGAAAATTCAAAAACAATAAAGCACCGAAATCTATCGAATTTGATGTAAAAATTTACGGTGATAAAAATGGGCGCCCTGATAACAATAAAGTTCTTAGCTCCACAAATATCAGTTTCACACAACTGACTGATACAGGTCAAAATTTTGGAGGAAAATCTACAGGCGATGACATCTATGTGTTTCGTGCTAACATTCCACCCGTACCAATAGAGGCGGAGAAGCAGTTCTGGTTTTCAGTTCTTGGCGATTCTGGTGAGGGAAATGGAAGTTTCGGTTGGCGATTCATCATCGATAATAGAGATATTTCAGTCAGCAATGTTCAGGACTTAAATGGAGACATTAGCGGAATGAATTTTGATTGGAAGGAACAAGCTTTTAATAATTTTTCTTTTGTTCTAGATGATAAATTTATATCAGGTCTTCCACTTCCAGATCTAGTTTCCGAAATTCCCGAGATTGAAACCTTTAACAAGCTCAACAATTTATTTTCAATAACTTTTAAAACTCAAAAGGCATTATTATATAATATTGAGACCTCCAGTGATTTAAAAAAATGGAGCACCTCAAGGCAAATTAGAGGAACTGGGAATACAGTACAATTTACGGATGAACGTGAAGCAATTTTTAAGAATCAATACTTTCGGGTAAAATTATCAGAGTGAAAATAAGCAATTGAATATGACTTGCATCCATCAACCAATAGACATGAACCCCGTACCCTTATTCCTAATCATAGTATCACTGCCCCTGCTTCTTGGATCAGTTTTTTATAAAACCTTAAAGCTAGGGACCATTCTC
>JACETS010000073.1 GCA_013911195.1 Verrucomicrobiales bacterium
TCATTAGATTTCCATCGAAGGCGTCAAGACTTGGGCGAGCAACCGTTGTTTTAATAAAATCGGCAGGCAACCAAATCTCCACACCTTCTACTTCACATTCTGAAACAGCCGCTTGTACACTTTCAAAACTTACATCCTTTGCGGCAAGGAACACTCTTTGCACGGCATGCTTGTGTAGCAACCTAGTTATATCTCCATTCGTCCAATTGTTCAAATCCACTTCCTGCACGATCTTGACCCCTGTAGAAGCGAGCCCCTCAATTTTGGACCTATAAGATTCCATTTCATCTAGATCTCCTACAAGCAACACGTTCTCATGCCACTTACCAGATTGAACCTTAGACCTTATATATTTTTTCACTAAGAATTCTTTTCCAAGCAACATTCCACCTCCAACAAAAACTAAAAGAATTAGAACACCTCTGCTTTGGGCTGCCCATTGAAAGAAAACGACACACCCTCCTATTAATACACCAATAAAAATCAACGCTCTCAAATATTGCTTGAGTGATTGAACAGCTGATTTCTGAAGAGGATTTTTATAGTAACCATTCAGCTCCAATATCAATGGAGTGAATGGAACGGTGATAAATACCAACCATAGAAAATCCCGAAATGCAGGAATTTTCACCTCTTCAGGCCAAATTCCCCCTACATTATCAAATCTCAACTTATGAGACAGCCAAAAAGCAATGGCAACAATGATGCCATCAAATAGCTGATTAAGCTTAAGATCAATTTCCTGTTTGCGCCCAAGCATTGACGAGTATTGAAGTTGTGGAGTTTATATACAATGCTGCAATATTAATGGTAAAGAATTACAAAAAAGATGAAATAATGCAAAAGTCAATTTTCTTAAATAGGCCAAACCTAGTTGTTTCGGCAACAGATCATTCAACCCTAGATGCAATTTGCAAAACCAAGAACAACAATACTTTTGATATTGTAGAGATTCGATTAGATCAACTTGTACAAGAAAAAAACCTAAAAGAAAAGATATCATCCATATCTCATCCCCTTTTACTTACATGCAGGCATCCAAAAGAAGGAGGACAAAATAATATCTCTGACCCTTTAAAAAGAATTAGCCTAATTGAACCTCTGTTACCTTTTGCCTCAGCAATTGATATTGAATTATCAGAATTCGATAAAATGAAGAATATAGTCTCAGAAGCAAAGTCAAAAGACATCAAAATAATTCTTTCTTATCATAACTTTATAACGACGCCAGAAACATCTGATTTAAATTTAATAATATCTGAAGCTGAAAGACATGATGCAGATATTATCAAAATTGCTACAACGACAAATACTCTTAAGGAGTTAATTAATTTGTTAAGCATAAAAGAGAACTCAAAAATTGAAAATCTATCTTTTATGGGGATGGGAAATCACGGAATGGCTTCTAGGCTAATCGCAGCACAATCAGGATCAATTCTTAATTACACAGCAATCGGAGAAACGAAAATAAAAGGACAATGGCAATTAGAAGACTTCTTAAGCGCTTTAAATTCAAATTAATCAATTAGAGTTAACTCTTCATAGTTAACTACCTCAACTGGGGCTGGTGGTAAAGCCCTTATAAAAGCTTTGCCGTATTTCATTCTAAGAATTCTATTATCTAAAATCACAACAAAACCTTTATCAGAAGCTGAGCGAATAAGTCTACCGACACCCTGCCTCAATTTAAGCACGGCCTCTGGTACAGAATACTCGAGAAAAGGATTTCCTCCAACCTTTTCAATTTGCTCAAGCCTAGACTCGATCAATGGGTGACTGGGCACAGAAAATGGAATCCTTGTAACTATCACATTCGATAAAGCTTCCCCAGGCACATCAACACCAGTCCAAAAACTATCAGTTCCAAAAAGCACTCCTCTAGAATCCTCTCTAAACATTCTTAATAATTTAGATCGAGGTACATTTTTCCCTTGAATAAATAGGTTAAATCCAAATTCCTGCAATGGCTCTGAAATTTTATTGAAGACGGAATTCATCAGCTTATAACTCGTAAATAGAACAAATGCATTACCGTTAGATTTTCTAACAAATGCTGTAATCCAATCACCTAATTCATCCTCATATTGGTCGGATCTTGGATCAGAAATATCTCTAGCCAAATAGATCTTCATTTGGTTTTCATAATCAAAAGGACTTCCGATCTTTTCCGTATGAATTTTCTCTGCGCCTATTCTTTTTTTTACATATCCAAGAGGTTCATTGTTTTCACCAATTGATAAGGTAGCACTTGTGAGTATGCATGAATTTGATAAATCAAAAAACCTCGAACTTAAATCTTCAGAAACGTCAACCGGAGCACTTCGGAGAATGAAATTTTCGTATCGGCCAGAAGTTTTCTCTACCCAGAAAACATGCTGTGTTAAAGACTGATCAATGAACTGAGAAATCGAATCTCTCGCAACAGACAAGCGATTCACTAACTCAAGCAACTCTGTACGAATAGAATTGTTATTCACGTCATCCAATATTGAAATTATTTTTTCCTCTAAGAATCGAAAATCTGCTAATACATCGCTTGGGAAAAACCCAGATGTTTTAACTCTAAATTCTCTACCCCAATTTCCAAAATCACAATTTGAATCAACTAAATTAAAAAAGGTCTCAATTTTTTTTTGTAAATTAATAACACCGTCAATTGCATCATTAGCACGAACTATTTGTAACAACCCTCTTTTTTTAGTTGAGTCGTACAATCGATTAAGATCAAAAACGAGTCCTGATTGAGACACTTTGATACCTAACTGATTTGCGGCAACATCTTCTAACTCATGTGCTTCATCAATAATTAAAAAATCATCTGAAAAAAGAAACCCATCAGAACGATCCATGGATTCATCAAGAGAATCCATTAAATTAAATAAAAGGGTATGATTAACGACGACAACGTCTGCTGAGATTGCATCGTGCCTGGCTTCCTGATAAAAACAGTTTGAATTTTTTCCACAGGTCCTTGGGGTACAAAGTCGACTTTCACTGCAAACTTGAGACCACAGCTTTGCTGACGGAGTAAAGTCAAGATCACTCAGTGTTCCGTCTTGCGTATTAATAGCCCAATCTTCAATAGATTCGAGTTGATCGAATTCATCAACTTCAAATAGGTCTCTTGAGTTATTTAATGCTAATTTGAGTCTTCGAGGGCACAGATAATTAGTACGACCTTTCAATAGAACAGAAGTAAAGCCAAACTCCAGCAAGCCTTGTAAAAAAGGAAGATCTTTATCGATTATTTGTTCTTGTAAATTGATCGTTTTAGTACTGACAACTAACTTCTTATTTTTATCTAGAGCATGTAAGACTCCTGGAGCTAAATATGCCAAAGTTTTACCAACTCCAGTTCCCGCTTCTATGATTAAATCTTTAGAAGCCTCGAGGGATTTGGCAATGATGCATGCCATATCCTGTTGCTCCTTTCTGTATTCATAACCATTGGCTAGTGATAATTTTCCATCGGGGCCAAAAAAGTCGTTCATTTGATCAGTCAAATCACAACTAGCATCACTTGAATCAGAAGGCATTTATATATTACTTCAAGAAAGCATGATCTAAGAATAATCAAAATATTTCCTTAATCTGATGATTACCTTCTTGTTATAAAATTGGTTAGCTATTTCTGATATTTCTTTGATGATTTCATCATATTTAAATTCGGCGCTCATCAAATCAATTAGAACAATTTTCGTATCATCATTTTCGTTCGATACTTCAATTTTGATTAAAAGATCCTCACCAGTTTTTTTATTTATCAACTGCCTAATTTGGCTTTCTAAGTCACCGGTTTTATTTTCATTCTTAGACAACCCACTAGAGACCTTACTCATTAAAACAGAGCTCAACGGAACAATATGAATTGCCGCAACAATTACAATAGCTAAAGCAAACCGCCTAGTCCAGATATTCAAACCATCTTGATGCCTCTTAGCTCTGATTCCTAGCATTAAAAAAGTGATTCCTGCTCCTATAATGATGAAAACTACATTTGTAGTGAAGAGCAATGTAGCACCAAACGCTATTTTTTGTTCATTCATTGCAATTGCAATTCCTGCAGTAGCTATCGGCGGAATAAGTGCGGCAGCAATAGCTACTCCAGCTAATGCAGAAACAAGTCTAGGTCTTGCATAACAATAGGCTGCAGCCATCCCAGAAATAATAGCAATAAGTAAATCTGGAACATCTGGTTCTGAACGACTTTGCATCTGATCTGTAACTCCGTAGAAAATCCCAAAAGTACCCAGTAGTACACCTAAGATCAGAGCAGAAAAATAACCGAACAAAAGAGATTTTGAGCAGTCAACCATTAAAACTTTGTTTCCTTGAATCAATGAGAGCGCCGCACCGAGAATTGGCGTCATTAGAGGTGCAACCAACATTGCACCAATTATGACAGCCGGGCTGTTAAGCATTAATCCCAAAGCTGCTAAGGCGGTTGAAAAAGATGTTAACGCGACAAAGTCAAAACTCCACTTTGAGTTAACTTCGACATTTTCAAAAATCGTTACTCTTGATTCCCTATTAAGCTGAGGAATCTTTCCAGATATAATTTTTTTGAGGCCAAGTTTAATTTTCTCTTTAACATTTGATGCAGCTCTAAAAACTCCGACCGCAACTTTACCATCTTCTCTTAGCAACCTATCCGTAAGGGTACCGAAAAAAGCACGATTCAATAATCCTGAATCTGAAGCTCCTAATAGAACAAGATCATACCCCCCAGAAGATGCTTCCGAATGAATCACTGCACTAATATCATTGCCCAGAGAAACAATTGGATTAATAGTCTTATTCCCCTCACTAAATCCAGACTCAGATAAAATTCTCTCTAGCCTCTTCATACCAACTTCCTCAGAAAGCTCACTAACATCAGATTCAACGAAAAGAACATCTAAAGAACTGTCTTTAGTATCACTTATAAATTCTTCCGAAAACTTTAATGCCTCAATGGAGTTGGCTCCACCAGCCGTAGGCACAAGTATCTTATTACCACCCAGCCCTCCCTCTGAGGGAAATCGAAGGGTAATTGAGTCACAATAGCTTAACTCAATAAACTTATTTAATAAATCAGCTTTTTTTCCTCTCTTTGCTAAGGGGTGATCCAATAAAAGTAATTTTATCGACGTAGAATCGAATTCTTTTTTTATAACCGTTAGTGCCTCATCGGTCGTAACGCATAACAAGTTATCGGCTTTCGTATTTTCTGGACAAGTACCGATATAGTAAATAGTTAGTGTTAGACCAAACGAATTAGCAATTGAATCAGCCCACCCATTCATCTCTTCGATGTTGGATTCATCAAATACAATTGCTAATATTGACATTTAAATAAAAGAAAGCATAACAATCCAATTCAAAGACTTTTTTGGCAAGCCTTGATAGTATTTGAAATTAACATTGCTATTGTCATAGGGCCTACGCCACCGGGAACTGGGGTTATTGCACTACATTTATCGGCAACTTCTGCAAAATTTACATCACCAACAAGCCTATAGCCCCTTTTTGCATTCTCATCATTAACACGGTTTATACCAACATCAATAATCACGGCCCCATCAGAAACATGCTCTTTCCCAATAATATTAGGTATTCCAACTGCAGCGATAATAATATCAGCACTTGAGCAAATTGATTTAAGATCTTTTGTCCTAGAATGCGCTACTGTAACCGTTGCATTAGCATTTGCATTGTTGGCCATTAATAATAAAGCCATAGACTTCCCGACAATCATGCTTCTTCCCACGACCACAACATTTGCTCCATTGGTATCTATATCGTATTCCTGAAGTAGCCTTAAACATCCTAGCGGGGTACAAGGAATAAACCCATCAGAATCCTCTAAGGTTAATTTTGCAACATTTTCAGGATGAAACCCATCAACATCTTTTTGCGGACTAATTTTACGAACTACAGTAGATTCATCTATGTGATCAGGAGGTGGAGACTGAACCAGTATTCCGTGTATTGATGAATCTCCATTCAGTTCATCAATTACTTGAAGGAGCTTCTCTTGAGTAGTGTCTTCAGGAAGTTCAATTTTTACAGAATGAATCCCCAATTTCTGACAGGCTTTCACCTTACTACCAACATAAGCTTTTGAGGCTGGGTCATTGCCGACGAGAACAACAGCTAATCCAGGTTTTATACCCTTAGCTGAGATATTCTCTACTTCTAAAGCGCACTCATCTAAAACCTTCTGTGATACAGACTTTCCATCAATCAATTGCATACTTACCAAATAAACGGGGCTTGCAATAGTATCAAGGGAGAGATTTTAGAACTTTTTCAATAGCCAAAGCAGATTCACCAATTTCCTCCTTCGTAATAGATTTTGAAATCCAATGAAACTCATGCAAAACAACACTAACTCTTGAAAAAGGCAGTGGAATTTGAAAATTATCCCATGTCTTAAGTTCTATACATTTACTATAAGAGATTGTTATCGGCATGATTGGCACATCCGCCATTTGCGCTACTTTGATTACTCCCGATTTCATAACTCTTGAGGGCCCCCTGGGCCCGTCAGGTGTTACCGCCAAGTCTCCTCGATTTTGATCTTGCAAGCAATTAATCGATTCCCTCAAAGCCTTAACAGGAGACTTATTTGTAGATCCTCTTATAGAATGAACTCCAAACCTTTTCATCACCTCAACAATGATTTGACCGTCCCTACTGGGACTTGTCAAAACAGTCCCCTTTCTTTTGGATAAATATTCTTTATAAACAATAGGCATCAGAAAAACCTTACAATGCCAGAAAACCCAAATAACAGAACCTTCACGGCTAGTTTTATCAGAAATACCACAACGGTCATCAAAACTAATCCTTAAACTAATCGCAATCGCCCGTATAACAAAAGCGATTAAGTATCCAATAACCTTTACTTTCACTTTTTATAAATGTCCGGCGTCACTTAAATCACGAGTTAGCCTGATTTGTTTATCGAGTAACTCTTTATAAATGGAAACATTTTCTTGAATTGGATCACATCGATTTGATTCATCAAGTTTAACAAATTTGGAACATAAATCTTCATAATTGTTAACACCTGAATACATGCAACAATGCATCGCCTGAATAGCTGCCCCAAGGCTTGCACCTTCAGATGTAGCAAGAGGTACGACCGGAGTATTAAAAACATCAGCTGCAATTTGTCTCCATATTAAACTTTTACTTCCTCCCCCTGTTGCACGAATCTCTGATGGATTAACCCCCATTTCACTAAACTTATTAAGACCATAAGCAAGCCCCATAGTAGCTCCTTCCATAGCAGAACGGGCTAATTTCGCTGGGTCCATATTATCGCATGTCAGCCCATGAATAACTCCCTTTCCATTTGGCAAATTAGGTGTTCTTTCACCATTAAGATAAGGAAGAAACGATAACCCATCAGCTCCAGGCTGAACCCGAGTAACAGCACCCTCTAGATCTTCAAGGCTTAGAGAAAAGAGCTCTCTAATTTTTTCAGTTACTACAGTTACATTCATAGTACAAACAAGCGGCAACCATTTATCAGTACTATCACAAAATGCAGCAACTTCTCCACCCTCATCAATTGCTGGAACATCACTAACACCATAAAGTGTTCCAGACGTTCCAAAACTCGCCGTGATTGTGCCGGATTTCACATTACCTGTTCCGATTGCACCCATCATATTATCCCCTCCTCCTGCACTAACAATTACACCATCAGGAAGACCAAATTCTTTTAAAATTTCAGGTCTAGCCTCACCATGCACATTCATCGATGATTGAATTTCAGGAATCTTATCAATCATTGAGGGATCAACAAAATCAATTAAATCCTTACACCAATCTCTTGTTCTAACATTTAACAATCCAGTCCCAGAAGCATCACCGTACTCCATTCTTTTAATACCAGTGAGATAAAAATTAATATAGTCATGAGGCAAAAGAATCGTACGAATCTTTTTGTAATTATCGGGTTCATTTTGTTTAATCCATAAAACTTTAGGCACCGTGTATCCTGGAAGAATATTATTGCCAGCAATTTTAATTAACCCTGATACACCGCCAAACTCATCAGAAAAATCCTGACACTGTTTTATTGTTGAAGTATCACACCACAATTTAGCAGGACGAATTACCTCATCAGATTCATCTAAAACCACCAATCCATGCTGCTGGCCACTAACTCCAATTCCTGCGATTTTGGATCTTAATTCGCCTAAATCATCCACACACCTAGCAATGACGCTTTTCGTCGCATTTATCCATTCCTGAGGATGTTGCTCCATATGACCATTAGGCAATCCACTAATAAGATCATATGACTCTTGAGCGGAAGTTAAAATTTCACCCGTTTCAGAATCTAAGGCTATGGCCTTTGTACTTTGAGTTCCGCTATCTATTCCTATAAAAATCATTGTATTTTTTGGCTAATTCGTTATTTGGTAAATACCATGCAAGTCGAACTTGCTCATTTAAAGAAATTTAATATCCTATTGTTAACTTTTACACGATTCTGGTGTAAGTAAAGAATCATGGAGTTTGACTGGCAAGAACCGAGTTTTGAAACAACTGATGTATCTTCTAAAGAGATTGAAGAATCTTTTGAGGATCCATTCGCATTAAGGTTACTGCCAGATGGAGAATATGCAGAAATAAACAATCGTTTCTTTTGTCTGGGATCATCTGTAGGCAATAGATTACTTTTTAGCCTTTTCTGGACCGATGGAAAAAAATATAGAGTTCTTGCTTCAAGGGATATGACTGATGAAGAAAGAAACTTTTACGAAAGACAGAAAGCCCAAGTAATCTAACATCATGGAAACAATAAATGACTGGAAAGAGATCCCCTTACTAGAGGAAGAAATCGATGAGGCCAACTATTGGCTAACGCATCAACTTTCACCAAAATTGATGAATTCATCAATACATCAACCTGATTCGAGGGAATCAACAACAATCACCCTAAGATTTGATCCAAGAATGCTTGCAAGAATAAAACGCATAGCTCGATCTCGCTTCTTAAACTATCAAAGCATGATGAAACAATGGTTGAGTGAAAGGTTAGAGGAAGAAATTAAAAAATCCTAGGGAACATTAACTTCAGATAAAATCTCCTCGACCATATCTTTTCCTGAAAGCACACCAGAATCTAAACTCTCGTTGGATGCTATACGATGTGACAACACAGGGCCACAAATACTTTTAACATTATCTGGGTATACAGCTTCGTTTCCTTCAATCCAAGCAACTGCTTGAGATGCTCTCATTAATGAAATAGCCGCCCTAGAGCTAACTGCATGCAGCATTCCTTTTTTTCTCCTAGCAGATTCACATATATCTGTAATATAGCTACATATCTTCTCACTCACAAAAGTGGATCTAACTTGAGATTGAAAATCTAAAACTTCTTCCAGCTCAAGAATCGGACCAGAATCTGCCGTAGAAATTTTATCATTTGCGTGCAACATGAGTATTTTTGTTTGAATTTCGGGTTCTGGAATAGTCATTGAAATCGAAATCATAAATCGATCAAGTTGAGGCTCAGGAAGCGCAAAAGTGCCAGTGGAATGAACGTTATTTTGGGTCGCAATTACCATGAAAGGTAATGATAATTTTTCCGTCTTACCATCAATTGAAACTTGCCTTTCATTCATGCACTCTAATAATGCACTCTGAATCCTGGGACTAGTTCTATTTATTTCATCTGCTAGTAGAATATTACTAAAAACTGGCCCCCTAATAAATTCGAACTCCTCCTTACCTTGATGATAAATAGAATATCCCAAGAGATCCGTAGGTAATATATCTGGAGTGAATTGTACCCTACTAAATTGACCATTAATTGATTTCGCAAGTGTCTCCGCAAGAGTAGTTTTCCCGATACCGGGAGCACCTTGAATCAATATGTGTCCATCTGAAAGCAAGCCCACTATCATCAAAAATGCTGACTCTTCAGATCCAACAACATTATCTGTTAATCTTTTGCGAACAGAATCTAATCCAGATGACATTTTGAAAAATTAAAAAGTTAACACTATTTCAAACTTTGAAGAAAACAAGCATCAGCCCAATCAGCATGATCTGCAATGTCTAAATCATTACCGGGATCAACCTCTAGAGTAACGCTGTTATAGCCAGTAATATCTACTTTTATTAACTTAGCAGGATCTCCTCCCTTAACCCTAACCCTAAACAACTCATCTTGGTCCGCCCTTACAACAAATTCACAATCGCCACGTCCTAGAGCGTCATCATCAATACCTATTTCTGCAAGGAATAGATCATAAGGCCCTTCGTTAGAAAATTCGAGCTGCATTCCAGAAGAGAATCCTAGTCCCTTATCGTATACTTGGTCACCAATTTTAATAGGCAGCCCAGTCACGGTTCTATCTTTTTGATAATCTCTTTTCAACGCCACAATTGGGTTAACCTTGGAAGAAATCGGCTCTAAATCGGATAGATAAGCTAGTCGAGGGGATCGAAGAGTAATTCTTTTAACATTTTCCCGAGGAATACTTAATTTGATATTATCAATTAGGCTTAAACTAATCACATTATTAATTAAATGATTAATACTTGCCCTTATTCTAGTTCCACCTTTTATGGACAAAACGCAGGACGGCCGCTCATCCTCTTTCAGCAAAGGTGAGGCTAGAACAACGCCATATGCTCGATTAACAGGGATCGTTTGTAATTTATCATCTCTATCAAAAACCAAAGCATCGTTGTCAAACTCCTCTATTAACCCTTCAACCTCCTTTAACTCAGCCCCTCCACTAATAAAAATTGTATCTAACTCTCTTGTTTCTGTCCAATCTAAGAGAGCTTTCTGAAAGCGTGAACCCCTACGAAGTTGTCCAAATCTTAGAGCTCTAACTGAGTCTATCGGAACTTTTATTTCACCCAACTCATTAACAGATAAAATAAATTCTTCTTCAAAAAGAATAATTTTGGATACCGCAAGTTCACTACCACATATTAAAACAACTTTACCAATAGAGTCATCTCCTTCTTTAACACCATCATTGAAAAATATAGTTCTGAGACCATCGAGCGGTATTATTTTTTCATCTAAAGAAACCTCCCCCTTTGTACTAATACTTTTTATATTGCCATCAATTAATTCTCCCTCGAGCGTCACAATACGAGATTGAGCATCCAAGTACAGGGAAAGGATTAAGTTTAGCAAAACAAATAAAGAAATAGAGGGCGCGTTCATTATTATTACTTATAAACGTTCAATACGTTCAACTAATCACCCTGAAATTTTCACTTCTTATTACCACCTTGCACTGAACGATAATACTGTTCCACAAGCATTTTGTATCGAGCAGGGTATTTTGACTTCAAAGCTCCAAGAGCATCAGCGCCCCTATCTCTTTTTCTTAAATCGTCCCAAGCACTTTCTGCTGCACCTCTTACTCTACGAACAACGCGAGGAGGATTTTGCGCGCCAGGGTTTCCTTGTTGGGAATTATTCTGACCATTACCCTGGCC
>JACETS010000074.1 GCA_013911195.1 Verrucomicrobiales bacterium
AATGAACTATTATTATAATAGATTGTTACATTGACATGATTAACTATTATCGAAAGACATGAGGATAATAAATATCATTGATCATCTGGCTTGAATTATAATTTTACTGATCAAGATTATTCCAATGAAAGGTCTATTAATTTTTTTACTTCCCTTCGTATTAGGAAGTTGTGCCATCGGTATTAGTTATGAGGTAGAATTTCCTCCAAAAACAAAAGAATCCCTAACTCCTGAGGAAGAAACTGAAAAGGGCGAGTAATAGTTATTGTTACTAAAAAAAGATAAATTGGAAAAAGTGGAGTGTAACGGAGTCGAACCGATGACCTCTTCAATGCCATTGAAGCGCTCTACCAACTGAGCTAACACCCCTTTACTTTTAAGGCTAAGCCTAAATACGAAAAGTATTGAGGATTCAAACAATAAGACAGTCAAAGATTAGCTGCAAGATCTTTTAATAATGAGATGCAACGAATCAACATTATTTCTTTCTGACTCTCATATGAACCCGTGAAACCTCACCCATGTAATGAGGCATCGAATGATCTACGGCAGACTTAGTTATATGCTCCAAGGACTTTTTAGCATTCCCCTTAGCCTCATAATAAAGACCCAAGTAGAGATGAGCGTAGCATAAACGATTGCGCAAATCATCAGGTGTAGGACTTCCAGCATTGGCTGCTTCTATAACGTCTTTAGGCTCTAGCTTTCCAGCAAAAAGCAATTGCACTTGGGCCATCGGAACCCGTCCATCTCCATTAATATCAATAAGACTCTTTCTGGCCTCTTCAAAACCTTTGACCTTATTAACACAAAGAAAATGCCATACGGCATTTTCCACATCATTGGAATTAACGTCTTGGTGAATCTCGAACTGCTTGATTCCTTTTTCATACTCACCGGCATAATAATAGGCGAGACCTCGTTGCCAATGATGTGGCTCACGGGATGGATTGTTTTTAAGGTAGGCATCAAAATCAGAAATCGCTCCTTTCATATCTCCATTAAAGAAACGAGTCACCCCTCTTCTCTGAAGCAGCTGATCAACACCAGGCAGAGCTTTCACAAGCTTATCAAGATCAAGGAGCGCTTTCCCAAAATCTCCTTTTCTCTCGTGCATATCTGCTCTTGCCAGAAGCGCCTCTTTACTTTCAGGGTCTAAAGCAAGTGCCTCTGTGATCGCACCTTCGGTACTACCGTGATTTCCTGCATCAAGAAGACCAAACTGAACTTTTTTAAGAACTCTCTTTGAATCTTCTTTTGCCTGATTATCATATTGAGCACTCAGGGCTATGCATCTTTTTCTAAGCTCTTCGAGCTTTTCTTTGTGTGCTGGATCGTTGACCAAATTTTTTAGCTCCATAGGATCCGACTTTAAATCATGAAGAAATTCAAATGGTGGATCCTGTTCGTAGTAACGTGCATATTTAAAACGCTCACCTCGTACACCTTCCCACTTGGGAATTGATCTATTGTTCATTCGATGCTCACAGAAAAAGTCCTGAGGAGCCTTACCCTTAACTTTACCTCCCAAAGATGAAGATAGAGAACGTCCTTGGTAACCCCCTGGCATACGCGCTCCAGCAAGCGCCACAATAGTTGGAGCAATATCAACGTTCAAAGCGATTCCCTTTTCTTTCTTTCCTCGGTTTTCCTTCTTTTCTCTGGGATCAAAAATGATCAGAGGAACTCGCTGAGACTCTTCATAATGAGACCATTTACCTGCGAACCCTCTAGAAGCGGCATAATATCCATTATCCGCCATATAAATAATGACAGTGTTCTTATCCATTCCTTTAGATTTCAACTCATCAATGACTCGACCGATCGCGTGATCGATACCGCTAATCATCCGAAGATAATTTCTCATATTATTTTGGTACTTCTCCTCAGTATCCCATCTCCAGAAAAATCTATCTCTATTCATCGACTTACGAAGAAACTCAGGTTGAGAATTAAAAACCTCAGGGTCGGCGAGACGCGGAGCAGGCATTTTCACTCCCTCATAGAGAGACCCCACCACCTTAGGATAAGGGAAGTGATCTTTTTTGTCTCTGTCTTCAGCATGCGAGGCATTAAAACTTATACTCAGGCAGAATGGTTCAGCTTCATTTTTGGCACGATCTAAAAAATCAATAGCCCTGTCAGCAGCAACCTGAGTTTCATGCCTTAAAGAACCATCCTTTTGTTTATGAAAGTAGGGACTACGGTTCAAGGGAACAAAACTATCAAACATCGTTTCGATTGCTCCCTTACGAACTTTGACTCCAAACTTTCCTATGAAGCCGGTAAGATAACCTTCTTTTTTAAGTAATGCCGGATAGCTTTCGCTTATGTGAATATCAGCAACAGGTGGAGTTCCAAATGTAAAGCGATGAGTACGCTCGTAAAGGCCAGTCAGCAGCGTTGCTCTACTGGCCGCACAGATCGACGTACTGACAAAAGCATTATCAAAAAGTCTCCCATTATTTGCCAAATTATCAATTCGAGGGGTTTTAACGATTGGGTGGCCCGTGCAACCAAGGAAATCATTGCGCTGATCATCCGTTAGAAAAAAAATGATATTGGGCCGATCGTCCTGAAAAGCCTTAACCGACTCTTCATCAGCGAATAATAGATTAAGACCAACGAATAAAGATAGAGCAAAATAAACTAAAAAATGCATCCCTTATATTAAATTGCTTAGATCGATTTGACCAGCAAAGAGAACATTGAACTTGACCCCAATGATAAGAGAATGAAAAATTAGTGTCAGTATGAAGTACAGTATCCTATCTTTTCTCTCACTGATCCTCGTTTCTCCACTATTGGCTGAAGACTGGC
The DNA here is from genome assembly GCA_013911195.1 of Verrucomicrobiales bacterium. GTDB lineage: Bacteria > Verrucomicrobiota > Verrucomicrobiia > Verrucomicrobiales > DEV007 > EC70. The sequence continues at coordinate 2,821 of JACETS010000074.1, forward strand.
CCCAATATCACGGCATCAATTCCGATAGAACTACCGATGAGGTCATCCAGAATACGGACTGGGAGAGTAAAAAACCTAAAAAGTTATGGTCTGCTATGACCCCTACTGGCTTTAGCTCAATTATTTTAGCAGATGGGGCCGCCTACACCAATATCAGTGAAGAAATTGATGGTATTCCCAGCGAGGTATGCATTTCATTTGATGCCAATACTGGAGAGACAAGATGGAAAGCCAACCTGGACCTTTGGAGAGTAGACAACGGAGGAGGCAACGCTGGCACCAGAGATAACAATGGTGGTGATGGTCCAAGAACCACTCCTTCATATTCGGATGGAAAAGTTTACGCCTACACTAGCGACATGAGATTAATTTGTCTCTCGGCCAAGGATGGAAAAGAAATTTGGTCTATTGAAGTGCTTAAATCTCATAATGGTCGAAACATAAGGTGGGAAAATGCCTCTGCGCCTTTAATTGAAGATGACATGGTTATTGTTCAGGGAGGTGGTGCTGGACAATCATTTTTAGCTTTTGACAAAACGACCGGAAAAATTAAATGGAAATCAGGAGACTATCTAATGACTCATGCAACTCCAATTGCAACAAGTATCAATCAACAGAGACAACTTCTTTTCTTTACTCAAAAGGGAATGGTTTCTATTAATCCAAAGAATGGCAAAGAAATTTGGATGCATAAATTTCCTTACAAGGTATCAACCGCAGCTTCTGCAGTCGTTGAGGACAACATCGTCTATTTTGCAGCTGGTTATGGTGTTGGCTCTACAGCAATTAAAGTCGGTGACGACAACAGCACCGAAGAACTTTGGTTTTTAGAGGGCAATAAACCGGTCACCAATCACTGGAGCACTCCACTCGTTAAAGATGGTTACCTCTATGGTATGTTCGGATTTAAGGAATATGGTGACGGACCACTTAAATGCATTGAGCTGAAAACCGGTAAAGTAATGTGGGAAAAATCTGGATATGGTCCGGCTGGTGTTTGTCTAGCGGGTGACATTCTCGTTTGCTTAGGTGACAGAGGACAACTCACCTTGGTCAAGGCAACTCCTGATGAGTATGAAGAATTATCAAGATTAGACGAAGTCATTAAGGGTAAATGTTGGTCTTCTCCAATATTTGCTGATGGCAAAATTTTAATCAGGAGCACACAAGAGGCTGCCTGCCTTGATTTGAAATAATTAAGACTTTCTACCTAAAATAATAGGAATAAAAGTGATCAGCATGAGAATCAGGCATGCCCATGATGCCACTGCAAAAGAATAAACTGACGCCAGTATTCCGCACAAAGGATAACTAATACCCCATCCTGCATGGCTCAAAGAAAATTGCGCAGCGTAGACATGTGAGCGCTCATCTTCCTGACTATTTTGAGCTAAAAGATTATTAGAAATAATTCCAAAAACCCCCTGCCCTGCACCAGAAATGAACCAGGCGATCAAAAGAACAGCATATGATTTAAATAGTGCAGCTACTGCCAAAATAATGAGGAATGCAGGCAATATGAGATTACCCCAAAGTTTTTGGGTATTGGAATCACATCGTACATAATAAAGAGAAGCCGCCATAGCTCCTATTCCCATTACAGCCATGGCCACCGGATAAAAGGCCTCTTGCATTTTTAGCTCATTTTTTACATATCCTGCAGTCGTAACTATAGCGAGCCCCCCGACTATACTCACCTGAAGAGATAGCATTAAAGATCTTCTCAATCCAGAGACGGCAAACATTCTCTGTATCCCGTAGAGGAGTCTCGCTCTTTCTTTCTCTTTTTTCTTACCAGTCGAAGAAAATGGAACAACAGCAATTAGTACCGCGCTCAAGAGAAAGCTCACGGCATCAATTCCAAAGCCAAATTCAAACCCAAAGTAAAAAATAAGGAGACCTCCAATCAACATCCCAAAAATATCAGAAACATTATAAGCAACTGTGCTATAAGAAAGAGCCCTTGGGTACAAAGTTTCACCAACAACTCCCGGGATAATGGATTTATATATGGGAGTAAAAAATGCAGAACTTACATGTAAAACAAAAGCTAAAATATAAAGCTGCCATTCGGCATTAACAAAGAATAACGCAATCATGACTAAAGCACGAACGACGTCCGTCAAGATCATTTGAAATTTTCTGCCTATTCTCTCTGAAAGCGAACCCGCAAAAGGCCCAAGAAACAAAAAAACTAAAATGCGAATTGTTAGTGTATACCCAAGAACGCGTGGGCCTGAACCTTCACTTAACTTTTCTGCGAGCAGAGCAATGGCAGCGGTTCCAATTGCGGTACCTATCAAACTAATAGTATGAGCACAAAAAAGGGAAAGGAATTTGCGATTCTTCCAGAGACTTTCCTGTTTTTCTTTCCCAACCATTGATCAAGAATTAAAGAATGTTATTTAACGAAGTTCAAACTCTACCCTCCGACCACTCTCGTAGGTTCTACCTTCGACAACTTTTTCAGTTTCTCCTTTTTCAATGACTTCAAGAAGCAATGAATTAATCCCAGATTCAATAAGATAATCCTTAACAGAATCACACCGTTTCTTACTCAATTTCCGGTTATAATCAGCATTGCCATAAGGATCGGTATGTCCGAGCAGGGCTAGACTCGAGCCAGGAACCTTCAGAAAAAGTTCTGCTAACTTATCAAGTTTGGCTTTGTCCTTAGAGCCTAAACTATAACTCTCGGTTAAAAAATAAATAACAGTATCAGTAACCGCTTCCTCTAAAGCCATGATATCCTCATCTGTAGGGCCAACAGGCTCAGCGACAGTGATCTGGATAACTCTTTTAAAATCGCTTAAAGGAAAAGTATTTTCAACCAAAGCCTGTAAAACATCACCCGATTCAGGATCCGAAACTTCAGCTTCAAGAGCAACCTCATCACCATGAATGGATAACGCACCCCACTGCACAGAAGTCACAAAAGGTCTTATAAGCTTCGACATACCATCCACCCAAGGAGCTTCCTCAACATTATCCTCTACTAATATTTTTTCATTAATCTTATTATCATCCTCTATCAAACTCCCCCCCTCCAAGAATTGCTCATAAAGTTTTTTTTCGGGCAGCAATCCACTGAGTTTCAAATCCCCATTTTGATCAAGCGACATGGTTAGATTTGCCTTTTGAGGAGGCACAAAAACCACAAGCTCATTGATAAGTTTAAAAGAGCTTTTCTTTCCATCAAAAGATTGTTTCGCTAAAGTTTGAATGGAGTCCTTTTTGTCATCACCTAACACAGTTCCAGAGAATTCTACAGCATCCGAAGAAACGTTAAACTTAAGATCATTAACCTCTGCAATCAGCGCAGGAACAATTCTTACAACCGAAGATCCCCAGCCAGCACTCTTAACATTATCTTCAACTTTAATCTCATCTTTTAAATTTAAGTCCTGATTTGTCTGCTTAATTAATTCGACAATTCTATTTTTAAGAGAAGCGTCAGCTAAAAGACCAGATACAATTAAATCATCATCATTTTCATAAGTAATGCTTAGCTTTGGGGTATCGGTGGGTTCTAATATTTCTATAGCATCAATGATTTCATTAATTGCATCACCTAAATGAGACCGTGCGAATTCCAAGACCTGATCTCGCCGCTCTTTTGAGTAAGTTTGAGCGGTTAACTTAAAATTATTTTTAGAGATTTCGACAGCAGAAACCTCAGGTAGTATTTCAAGAGTTTTTGACAGTAATGAATTTATTTTTTCAACAGGAAGTGTATTCGCTGTTCGAGAATCTTTTTTTAGCTCTATGGATAATGACCTTTGATTATTATTGCTAAGCGTTTTTGCGAGAACATCCTGAAGATTTCCAGCATTTGGTCCATCACTGATAATTCCCTCAATTTTCCATATCAGATTAGACGGTTCACCAGATTTTTCTATTCTAAGCTCAGGCAAGGCCAATTGTAACACCTCTAAATCATCGGTTACATTTCGAATACCATTAATGGATTTGATAGTAGTAACAATTTTTTCTCTATGAATCTCATCAAAAATTGTTCCACTAATTGAACAATCACGACCATTAAATTCAAAATTTAAATCCTCACAGATATTTTTGAGCTCAATAGATTGACTAACCGCCTTCTTTTTTAGAGAAGCCTCAACTCTTGGAGCGACCAGTGAAACCGAAACCCAAAAAAGCAGCCCAAAGGAGACTAATCCCAAAAAGAAGATTTTAAGGTTAAATTTCATGTCTAAGGTTGAAGGGACAGTTTTTAATTAAAATTAAAAACTATGATTAAAATCATAGTCAACCGACATGCAGGGTCACGTAGAATCGAACGAAAAAACAAAAAAATACTAAGATCGTTCCAAATACTTTTCCGTTAAGAAAGCCACGCAATAACCCCATCAACCACTTTTTCCATATGCTCTGGATCACTAAAAACATGATCAGCACCCTCGATGATTAATTTACTGCTATTTTCCCCTGCTTTTTCGTTAATATCATGGGTGTCATCTATTAAAACCACATCATCTTCGGTCCCGTGGACTAACAACCAAGGCACTTTGATTAGGGTTCCCTTCTCTAAAAGAGTATCTATACCGGTCAAATCATCCATAAAAGATTGTGATAAAGGGCAATCTTCATCATCCCACATAAAACCTTGATCTGGTGTAACCTCTCCAAACTCAGTAATCGCAAATTTTTTCGTATTTACCATACCTGCTAATGAGATTAAGGCGTTAATTCTTTGATCTTCGGAGGCCACCGAAACACCAACAGCTCCACCCATACTATGGCCGGCATATATGACCTCTTTTCCTAAGCCATTAACAAAACTAATCACTGCATCAAGGTCTGATACTTCTTTAGTGATATTAGAATCCATAAAACTGCCCTCAGAATCTCCATTTCCGGAAAATGAAAATCTTAAAGCTGATATTCCAGCATTCGATAAACCTTCAGCAAGAGCCAATACTAGGGGGCGATCTTTATTTCCTGTGACTCCATGACCAATGACAATAATTTTCTCACTGCCAACATCGTGAAATGTGTAATCAATTTTTTCACCCGCTTTATTTCGTATTTCTGTACTCATGAGAATTTATTTAGCAGAAATAAGTCACAACTTCCAGTATTGTGTGTTTTTAATCCTAAAATTATCTTTTTTTTCTCTGAACCTTTCGCCTAGGCCTAAGAGGACGCACGTGTTTTCTCTTCTCCCCTAGCTCTCTTCTTCGTAAAGACTCATTAATTTCCTTTTTTTGTTTTTTGTAGCTCGCTAACCTATCCTGACTGATTTGGCCCTCATTCACAGCACTACTAACGGCACAACCAGGCTCATTAGAATGGCTGCAATCCCTAAAGCGGCAAGATTTTGCAATCTCGACTATTTCATTAAAGGTTTCACCAATAGCAAATTCCTCTGACCACAATTGAACATCCCTTAATCCAGGAGTATCAATAACTATTCCTCCGCTTTTAAAAATTAAAAGCTCTGACCAGGTTGTGGTGTGCCGACCACGGAGATCAACTTCTCTAACTGAACCTGTTTTCATTAAGGTTTCACCTGCTATCTGATTAATGATTGTTGATTTACCTATACCTGAGGGACCAAGCATCACCATGGTTTTTCCTTCTTGTACATATTGATTAAGCAGCTCGACTCCGTTTCCATCCAAAGCGCTAATAGCATGGATTGGAGCATTAGCGGCAATCAATTTTGTCTGTTCAATTTTATCTTCAACCTCATCACAAAGATCTTTTTTATTAAGAACAATAACAGGGTCAGCCCCACTATGACGAGTCAGGGTCAGATAACGCTCCAGACGCCTTGGGTTAAATCCACGAGAACCATCCAAGGCTGCAATAATCATAGCAACATCAACGTTAGAGGCCACAACTTGTTCAAATGATTTTGACTCGGTTCCAGATGCAGAAACTCCTTGCCTAGAAAAAACAGTTTTACGGGGTAACAATTCGCGTATTTCAGCCTCCAAACCATCAGGACTAATTTTAATTGCAACCCAATCACCCACCGCAGGATAATCTGAGGATTCAACAGCACGATGACGAAACGCACCTGAAACTCTTGCAACAAACTTACCTTTCTCAGAAAACACATGATAAACGTGTTTACTATTCCTGCTAATTCGGGCTGGTATTAAACCAGCATCCAAAGCTTTGGATTTGAAATTTTGTCTAAAAAAATCAGACCAGCCTAAAGATTCAAGGGTCATTAATATGCTATCATAAATATTTGAAGCTCAATAAACATCAAACTCCGTATTCGAGCCAGTACATTTCAAGCCCATTATTTATGAAAATAAGGAAATTTGACCAACACCAGGTCTGAAACGAGAGTCCGCATCATAATGACGCTTGTTTATATTATTCGGCATGGAGAAACAGAATGGAACCTTAAAGGAATTCATCAAGGCCACAAAAATAGCGAACTGACACAAAAAGGAAAAGAACAAGCCGATTGCTTGGGGCAAAGATTTAAGGAGTCAAATTTGGTGTTCAATAGCATATATTCCTCTGATCTTGGTAGAGCTCTAGAAACTGCCAAAAGAATTTGTGAGCCGATTGGACAAAAGGAACAAATCATTGAAATAAAAAGCCTTAGAGAGAGAGCGTTGGGAGTTCTTGAAGGGTTAACTTATCATGAAATAAAAGAAAAGCTGCCTGAGGACTATCTAGAACACACTTCAGGTAACCCAAATTATAAACCTGAGGGCGGAGAAAGTTGGAAAGATACTCACGATAGAGTAGAAAGAGCATTTAATGACATTGTAAAAAATCATGAAAATGAACAAATTCTTTGCGTTACACATGGCGGCATTGTCTCAATGCTACTGAGGCTGTGTCTTAATATTCCTCTAACTGAAAAAAGAAAGTTTGGAATCCCCAATACTGGAATTAATATTTTTGAACATCGGTCCCAAGAAGGTTGGAGATTAAGAACCTGGGGTGATATTTCACACTTCGAAGGTAGTGAAATACTCGACGAGATGCTTTAATTAAAAAAACACAAGAATCAAAATGTCACAACAGAACGACTGGCAAAAATTTACTGATAATTTACTAAGGTATTCAGAACCTGATCTCTGGCTTGATCTTAGCCTAATGGATTTACCTAAGGATTTAATCGAGGCAAAAGAAAAGTGCATAAACAAATCTTTAGATGAAATTAGAAAGATTGAAGAGGGCGCCAAAGTCAATACTGACGAGGATAAAGATTCAGGAGGGCGTCAGGTAGGACATTATTGGCTCAGAAATCCTGAACTTGCTCCCGATGAAATAGGGATCTCAATTCAAAGAAAAATTGCAGAAGTAAAAGCTTTCTCTTCTGGAATTCATAAGGGTGAAATTTTAAATCCCTCTGGCGAAAAATTTACTGATTTACTACTCATAGGAATTGGGGGAAGCGCTCTAGGCCCCCAACTCGCTATAGACGCACTTACAGATCACACAGCCCCAATGAAAATTCATTATTTTGACAATACAGATCCGGATGGAATGGATCGTATTCTTAATGAAATCGGCGAAAGAATCAGTAAAACATTAACACTTGTTATTTCAAAATCTGGAGGAACAAAGGAAACTCGAAATGGAATGCTTGAAGCAAAAGCTACCTATGAAAACAGCGGTTTAGAATTTGGAAAACATGCGATAGCCGTGACCGGTGAGAAAAGTCAACTCGATCAATACGCAACACAAGAGGACTGGATAGGAATTTTTCCAATGGAAGATTGGGTAGGAGGAAGAACATCAATAACAAGTGTTGTAGGCCTATTACCAATGGCTCTAATGGGTATAAATATTAACGAATTTCTTGAAGGAGCTTCTGCAATCGATAGAAAAACGAGACCTCCAGAAATAAAACTCAACGCCGCACTTTTAATGGCTTTATCTTGGCACCATGTCGGTGAAGGCAAAGGATCAAAAGCCATGGTCATTCTACCTTATAAGGACAGATTGAATTTATTATCCAAATACCTTCAACAGTTAGTGATGGAATCTTTGGGCAAAGAATTCGACAGAGATGACAATCAAGTTCATCAAGGTATAACTGTTTATGGCAATAAGGGTTCAACTGATCAACATGCCTATGTCCAACAACTTAGGGATGGAATCAATAATTTCTTTGTAACTTTCATCGAAGTCCGTGAGTCCAGAATGGGAAACAGTATAGAAGTGGATCCAGGCTTCAAAACTGGAGACTATTTACAGGGATTTCTTAGAGGCACCAGAAGCGCTTTGGCCGAAGCAAGCCGAAAATCTATGACCATCTCTATTCCAATTCTTGATGCCTTCCATCTTGGTGGTTTAATTGCCTTATATGAAAGAGCAGTTTCATACTATGCCAGCTTAATAAATATCAACGCCTATCATCAGCCAGGGGTCGAAGCAGGCAAAAAAGCGGCTACGGACTTTCTTGAAGTTTTATCAAAAACAGAAAGTTATTTATCAGATCGGTCTGGAGAAAAATTTACAGCCGGTGATG
>JACETS010000075.1 GCA_013911195.1 Verrucomicrobiales bacterium
AAAATAAATTAAGCCGTTTCGTCTTCTTCTATCAAGATTTTGGATTTTGATTCCACGATTCCTGACATCAATGAGCTATTGGGTATATTTAAGTGGTCTCCCTCATCATTCTCTAGCTGAGTTGTCACCGGACCAACGGAAAGAACTTTTCCCGAAAGTGAATCATTGTCTTTGAATTTAATAATGGTACCAACTGGATATAAGTCTCTAGCGTAAACGCCAGAAACAATATTTTGAGCTAATGGCCGCATACCAAGACCAAGCGCAAGAGCTGTTGCAATTGCCGCGCCAAGAAGAAGAATTTCAACAGTGTGGCGAATCAAAGTAGTATCCACTCCAAGCGTGCTAATAGCAATAGTCAGTACCAAAACCAAAATAAAAGCATAAACAAGATTAGCCAACGCTCCGGCGTAATCCAATCCTACACGACTGGCACCGTTCACAACAAAGCCTCTAACGAGATCACCAATTACAAATCCTGCCACCGAAATAATAATCGCAGTTATCACGCGCGGCAGAAAACTCACTAATCCATTGAGGGGTTCAGAGATTTGAGGCAATCCCAGTGAACCCGCAGAGGAGCTCAAAAACATTATCATTAAAATCCAAAATAGTGTCTTACTGACTATGATAGAAAATGGAACATTGGCATTGGCTCGTGCAAAAATTCCCGAAATTCCCGACCTTTCTAGTAAAGGATTATTTGCAAAGTTTTCTTTTAGTAATCCACCAAATTTTTCTAATAAAAAGCGAGCACCCTTAGCAACGATATAAGAAATAACATAGCCAACCAAAAGAAGAATTAAAGCAATCAGTAATTTTGGTATGAACGCAAGCAATTCGTTTCCCATGTTAGAAAATTGCTGAATCAATTCAGATCCCCAATTATCGCCTTTTGAAGAGCTGCTCGAGGGATTATTACTATTATTTGCCTGAGCAATTATCGGTATCATTATCTTTTCCTGATTTATTGATTTTATTATTTGGACTAGCACTTTTTGCCGCACCTATAGCAGCAGTAGCAAGACCTGAAACACCAGCACCAATAGTTTTAAAGAAAAACGATAACGAATGTTCCATAACCATGGCAAACTTCGCACGCTCGACGATACGCTCTATTCTTCTTAAATCTTCAACATCTAAATCGTTAACGGAAGCCTTAGCATCTTGGCTAGGGTCTAGGCTTTTCTCTAAACCTTCCTCTCTAAATATATCAAGAATTTTGGCATCTTGTTCCAGAAACTGAGCATCCGATATCATTTTATTCTCTCCTCCTTCTCATTATCCAATTCGGTATATATTTCTTTGAATCGTTCCTGTGCTCTATAAAGGCGCATTTTGGCGGCACTTAATCCAATATCAAGAACATCTGCTATTTCCTGAATGCTTAGACCTGATACATATCTTAGAGTGACAAGTCTACACTCTTCTCCATTCATTTGGGATATGACTTCATTAACCTTACCTGTTAGTTCATCATGAGAGATTTTGTTACTGATTAATTTTTGGTGCTCCACCTCCTCAATCATTTTGGAGTGATTCTGATTTCGTCGAGCAGCCTTTCTTCGAGCTTCTAGGCATCTATTATATACAATTCTATATAACCAAGTTTTGAAGGCCGAACGCCCTTCAAAGTCCACAATTTTATGAAACACCTGCAGAAATGAATCCTGGCAAGCTTCTTCAGCATCTTGAACGGAACCGAGCATTTTTAAACAACTTCTGTAAACTAAAGGTTCATGGCGCCTCAAGAGTTCGCGATACGCGCTGACATTGTATGGAAGCTCAGTTTTGCAACGAGCAACCAATTCATCATCAGACAACGCATCCACGGCAGTTCTTAAGGCTGACCCTGGACTTTTTCAGAAAGTAATAACCATTAAGCACTACTCTCTATTATTTAGATGTCATTTGACCCATCAAAGGTCACAACCTTATTGGTTTTTTTATTATTTACTTTTCTTAATAATTAGAATCTATGATTTTTAAGAAAAGTTAAACAAAAAAAGCCATTAACTGCCTCTAAGGCCCTAGTTACAAGAGTGTTATAAAAAACTTATTAACATTAGAACTAAAATACAGCTCTTTTGGTGAAGTCTTTTAGATTTTTAGAAAATGCTCAATTTCGTTTATCACGAACACAAACAAGAAGAGATGCTGAAAGGGGGCCGCTAAAATTAAATTCATTTTTTGAGTTAACATGGTCAGCATAATAAGAGCTTTTCTTGACACTTACACTGAGCGCTTGATCATAAGTTAGATTTTTAAGATGCGAATTTTATCAGGTATTCAACCTAGTGGCAGACTACATGTGGGAAATTATTTCGGCATGATGGAGCCATCGATTGAACTTCAGGATCAGGGTGAAGCATTTTATTTTATTGCCGATTATCATTCGCTGACAACGGTCCATGATCCGAATCAACTAAGGGAAAATGTTCGAGATGTGGCGATAGATTTTCTTGCTTGTGGTTTAGATCCAGAAAAGGCCATATTTTTTAGGCAGTCTGATGTGCCTGAGGTTACTGAACTTTCCTGGCTACTAAGTACAGTTACTCCGATGGGATTTTTAAACAGATGCCATTCTTTCAAAGACAAAACAGATAGAGGCTTTGAAGCCTCTCACGGCCTCTTTGCATATCCTGTGCTTATGGCTTCAGACATATTAATTTATGACAGTAATATTGTACCAGTTGGAGACGATCAAAAACAACACCTCGAAGTAACAAGAGATATCGCGACCAAATTTAACAATCTATATGGAGATGTTTTTGTTATTCCAGAACCAAAAATACGAAAAGAAAACGCCAAAGTTCCTGGAATTGATGGCCAAAAAATGAGTAAAAGTTATGGAAACATAATAGAAATTTTTGGCGCTGAGAAACAAATAAGGAAAAAGATAATGTCCATTATAACGGATTCTACTCCTGTAGAAGATCCCAAAGATCCAAAGGAATCCATTATTATAGATCTTTTTAATTTAGTGGGTTCAACCGAAGACGTTGAAATGATGAAATCCGATTTTCTTAAAGGGGGCATTGGATACGGAGATTTCAAAAAGCGACTATTCGAGGCTTTCTGGGATTATTTTCAGCCCATGAGAAAAAAGAGAGATGAACTTTCAGAGGATTTTAATTATGTAGATAACGTCCTCCAGACGGGGGCAGAAAAAGCTCGTGAAGCTGCAAAATTGACACTGAAAAGAGCACGTAAAGCTTGTGGAATTGAATAATAAGCATTAATGCCCGCTAAAAATCACTAAATCAACTTGCGAAGCTGCTCAACAGTATTAGCATTCTGACCCGAATAAAAAATCAAATTCAACTGAGGAAAGTTAAAGTTGGTATGTTTGAAGAAGAAGAAGAAGAAGAAGAAAATGAAAACAACGGTGGTTATAGAAGACGCCGTGAGGAACCATTATACACCGAGAAGATTTTTGCTGACCGAAAAATCTTTTTTGTCGATTTAAAATCTAACGATCGTGGTAAATTTTTAAAAATCACTGAAGATGTTAGAGGAAGGAGAGACACTATCATGGTGCCTGAGGAAAGCTTACAGGAACTTATTGATGCTCTAAATAACGTTTCTGATTATCTCAAAAACGAAGACGATCAAGATTAAATTGATCTGATGATCTTTAGGAATTTGAGTGTTGGTTTGTAGCCACCACCAATCGTGATTGCCAACAATACAAACTTTGTGGTTCTTGATGAAACACAAGACTACATTGTCGTGGACAAGCCTTCTCCTCTTTTGGTTCATCCTAGTGTTCCTGGAAATCCACCAACTTTACTAGATGGAATCAAATCTCTTCTAGCCTATGAAATTGCAAACGGTGCGTCACTTTCAATAATTAATCGGTTAGACCGGGAAACAAGTGGAGTTGTTGTAGTAGCAAAAAATAAAATTACTGCAAGACGATTTGGAATTGCAATGCAAGATCGAGAAATCAAAAAAGAGTACTTAGCAATCGTAAAGGGTAGTCCAAAAAAAACAAAATTTAGAGTATGTGAACCAATTATCAGAGCGGGCGAGATTATTGAGAGTCCTGTTTGGGTAAAACAAATGGTGCATCCTGATGGTAAAAAATGCATCACCGATTTTGAACTGATAAAAGAAATGGGCTCATATAGTTTGATCAAAGCCATTCCCCAAACTGGAAGAATGCACCAAATCCGTGTTCACTCTAATCATGTTAATTTACCAATAGTTGGAGACAAAATTTATGGTGGAGATGAATCTTACTATCTAAAATTTATTAATTCGGGTTGGACCAAAGAGCTTGAATCCAAATTAATTTTACCCCGCCATGCACTCCATTGTTTCAGAATGCAGGTAAATAATCATGAAAAGTGGGAAGCTCCCATGCCGGAGATATTTAAAAGTTTTGAGGACTCCTTGACCGCTAGGTGTAGTAACCCTAAGATTCCGACCGCTAATAAGAAAAAGCAATGAACATACACGAATATCAAGCTAAAGATCTTTTTGAAAAATTTGGTGTCCCTTCTCCAAAAGGAAGGATGGCTGAAAGCCCAGAAGAGGCAAAAAAAATTGCTGAGGAAATTAACGGCCAAACCGTTATTAAGGCTCAGGTCCATGCGGGAGGGCGAGGAAAAGGGACCTTTAAAAATGGATTTGAAGGTGGAGTACATTTATCTGAAGACCCTGATGAAATTCATACCATTGCCCAAAAGATGCTTGGTGAAACCTTGGTCACTCACCAAACGGGTGAAGAGGGCAAATTAGTCAGCAAAGTTATGGTTGCCAAGGCAGTTGATATTTCTAAGGAATACTATCTGGCTATACTAATGGATAGAGAAAGTCAGTCACCTGTCATAGTGGCTTCGACTGAAGGTGGTGTTAATATTGAAGAAGTTGCTGAAACTACTCCTGAGAAAATAATTAGAGAGTCAATTCACCCACTAGCAGGGATTCAACCATATGAAATAAGAAAAATATCAAATAATCTTGGTTTGGAAGGCGATGAAGCAAAGCAATTTGGAAAGCTTCTTAAGGCATTATTTAAATTATTTATTTCATGCGATTGTTCACTAGTTGAAATAAACCCTTTAGTCACCACCCCAGATGGAGAAGTTCTAGCCTTGGATGCAAAATTTGGTTTCGATGATAATGCTCTTTATCGGCAGCAAGAAATTGCATCAATGCGTGACACCTCTGAAGAAGATCCTAGAGAAGTAGCAGCATCTGAATTTGGGCTTAATTACATCGGATTAGACGGGAACATAGCATGCTTAGTCAATGGAGCAGGTCTCGCCATGGCAACAATGGATATCATTAAACACTATGGAGGTGAGCCTGCAAATTTCTTAGATGTCGGCGGTGGCGCAACAGAGGAACAAGTAACTAATGCCTTTAAAATTATACTTGGAGATTCAAATGTTAAGGGCATTCTTGTTAATATTTTTGGAGGAATTATGGACTGTGATGTTATTGCAAATGGCATTGTTAATGCATGCAAGCAAGTTAATCTAAATATTCCTCTTGTTGTAAGATTAGAGGGAAACAATGTCGATGCAGGTAAACAAACTCTCTCCACTTCTGGTGTTAACTTAATTGCCGCAGATGACTTATCTGATGCGGCTCAAAAAGCGGTTAAGGCTATTAATCAATAAGATTATAATTCTTGGATACCGATCACAATATCGTTTTAAAATTTTCTCGTCGTTACTCCATGGGGCATCGTCTCATTAGCGGTGCGGCAAAAAATTGTCAAATTCCTCATGGTCATGATGAAATAGTCACGGTCAATATAGCTAGTATAAACAATCAAGGGCTTGACCCTAATACAAACATGCTAGTTGAATTCGAGGAGGCAAAAGGCCAATGGTTTAAATGGATTGATCAAGCCGTTGATCACAGTTTCCATATTAATGCTGAGGATCCAATTATAGATTTCTTTAGAATAAATGAGCCGGAACTTTTGTCTAAACTCTTAATCACACCTGGTGATCCAACAACGGAAATTAGAGCAGCTTGCTATCATGCGAAGTTAAATTCTTTCTTAAGTTCTAGTAACGATGGATTAATTTGTTTAGGTCTCCAAATCCAAGAAACTCCTACAAATGCGGTTTACTTCAGTAGCGATAATATTGATAATTTTTTATCTCCTGATGAAGCCAATTGGTGGAACCGAGCAGACCTTTCTATTAATGATCTAGATTAAACAAAAACGAATCAAACAAACTTAAAATAATGTCGATATTAGTTGAACCAAACACAAAAGTTCTAATACAAGGTATTACCGGAGGATTTGGAGGAACACATGCAAAGCTTAGTCTCGATTATGGAACGAAAGTAGTAGCAGGTGTTACACCTGGAAAAGGAGGGCAAACATTTGAATCATGTGTGCCTATATTTAATACGGTTGAGGAGGCAATTAATGAAACCGGGGCAACTGTTTCAGCCATTTTTGTTCCGCCACCTTTCGCAGGTGACGCCATTATGGAAGCAGTTGATGCCGGAATTGAGTTGATAGTTGCAATAACTGAGGGCATTCCAGTCGCAGATATGATGCGAGTTAAATCAATGATGGATAAATCAAATTGTAGACTTATAGGCCCTAATTGCCCTGGCATCGTTACACCAGGTACTGGCCCAGAATCTACAGGGGGATGTCGGATTGGTATATCTCCCGGCTACATACATAAAAAAGGTTCTGTGGGTGTCGTATCAAGATCGGGTACACTAACCTACGAAGCTGTGTGGCAAACAACTCAACTAGGGCTAGGTCAAAGCACCTGTGTTGGAATTGGAGGAGACCCAATTAATGGAACTAGTCACTTGGATGTACTTAAATTGTTCAATGATGATCCCGAAACAGAATCTATTATAATGATTGGAGAAATCGGAGGTACCGCAGAAGAAGAAGCTGCTGCTTGGGCCAAAGAAAATTGTAAAAAACCAGTAGCGGCATTTATTGCAGGAGCGACTGCCCCTCCTGGTCGCAGAATGGGTCACGCCGGAGCCATTATCTCAGGTGGTAAAGGCACTGCAGAAGCTAAAAAAGCCGCTCTAAAAGATGCAGGAATCGCAGTCGCCGAAACTCCTTCGGAGATGGGATCCACGCTAGCCAGCATTCTGTGAACAAAAATTAAGATAATTTTTACCCAAAGTTTAGACTAATTTACTACAATTACGCGTCTGATCTAAAAAAGAAAATTGAAAGTCACCAGCAACTTGATATTCTTCTCGCCCCTGTTACAGATTATCCGCAATATCTAATTTTAAAACAATACCCTCTAAACATGGCACTAGCAGCAAAAGGACTCGAAGGCATCATAGCAAACGAATCTAAACTTAGTAACGTTCAAGGCCTAGAAGGAAAACTAAGTTATCTCGGCTATACGATTGATGAACTTGTTGAGCATACCTCTTTTGAAGAGGTTATATATTTGTTACATAATGGAAAGCTACCTAACCAATCCGAACTTGAAAATCTAACAGCTTCACTAAAGTCTAATCGCAATTTACCAGACGGAATAATCGATTTTCTTAAATCAGCACCCAAAGATGCTGGGCCTATGGATGTCATCCGCACCGGTGTATCCATGATGGGGCTTTACGATACAAAAGGTGATCATCAAAATCGTGAACTAAATGAACAGAGAGCCATTGCGATAATTGCAAAGATTCCTCTTCTTGTTGCTGCCTTTCATCGTTTTCGTCAAGGTTTGGAAATTATAGAACCACGGGACGATCTTAGTGAGGCAGCTCATTTTCTATATTTAATTAATGGTGAAGTTCCATCAGAAGATGCCGCAAAAACTCTTGATGTCGCTTACATTTTACATGCAGATCACGGAATGAATGCCTCGACTTTTAGCTCAAGAGTCACTGTTGCTACCTTAAGTGATATGTATTCAGCCATAACTTCAGCTATCGGGACCTTGAAAGGCCCCCTTCATGGCGGCGCCAACGAAGGTGTCATTCAAATGCTTGAGGAAATTGGATCCGAAGATGCAGTAGATGAGTATGTTGAAGGCAAACTCGAGAGAAAAGAGAAAATCATGGGCATAGGACATCGGGTTTACAAAGTGCTTGATCCTCGTGCGCCTCATCTAAGAAAAATGGCTGTAAAGCTGACGGATGAACTTGGCGATGCTAAATGGATAAATATGTCAGAACGCATTGCAGAAATCATGAAAGACCGGAAAGGGCTTAATGCTAATGTGGATTTCTACTCTGCCACAGTTTATTATAGTCTGGGCATTCCTACTGATCTCTTTACACCAATTTTTGCAATAAGCCGTGCCAGTGGCTGGACCGCTCAAGTCTTAGAGCAGCTCGATGATAATCGCCTGTATCGTCCACTCACTGACTATACTGGACCAGATTCTCAACCAGAAATTCTACCGATAAACGAAAGGGATTAATCTGATTTAGAGGGTCATCCAATTGATCACCTAATCACCCCTTCCAGATTCCATTAGGAATTCATATATGATTTAAAATCATTTTAACTTTTCACTTGCCCACAATGTGATAGGAAAAAATAATAATATAGCTGATTGGCCTGTCCGCCATCCGTTCTATTCGCTTCTTATCATTATAGCAATTAGCTCAATCGCTCTCTGGGGCAACACCAAGGAAAGGGATCGCCCTGGAATCAGCAGCCCAAAAGCTAAGTCCGATCGTGAATTAACAAAAAATACCGAAAAAGAATTTGGTCCAGACGGATCTGAAATACTGCTCATTGTTGATTGCACCGACCCAGATGCTGATCTTTATGATATAAAACAAGTTGAAGGATTAACTTATTTTCTCAAAAAGCTTCGAAAATTACACTTCGTTTCCCAGGCATTTTTTGTTGATCAAATTCCCGGATTCAGATTGGGGTTCCTAAGGTCGCCATTATTCCCAGAAATAGGCGACGCTGACCGAATTAGGAAAAACTGTAAGGTGCGAGCATTAGAACACCCGCTCATAAAAGGAAAGCTTCTCTCTCAAGATGCAAAAACGGCAATTGTTCCAATTTTTTTAAAGGGAAACTATCGGTCAACAGAATCAAATTTATCGAAAATCCGCGAAGTTATTACAGAAACTTTAGCACCATATTCACTTAGGGCTCGGCTAACAGGAAAAATTCCTATTGATGTGGACCGAAGGGAAGCTATGAAAAAAGAGCAGCGACAGTTTCAATTGATTGGCTATGCTCTTGCATCCATTTTGGCTCTTGCTTTCTTTAGAGGCCTGATAAGCACATTAGTCGTAGGTTCAGCACCTATTATTGGCGTGGCGTGGACGATTGGAATCTTAGGTTTCACAGGAGAAAGTCTTAGCCCCCTATCGAAAGTCATTATGCCAATTATTCTTACGATGATTGGGTTTACTAATGCTGCACACATTGTTTTTCAATATCAACGAGAACAGGCTAATGGTAAAAAAAGCCATGATTGTATGAGCCTTTCCCTTAAGAAATTAGGAATGCCTTGTTTCCTTTCAGCTCTAACAACTTCTGCCGGATTTATGTCACTCACAATCGCTGAGGCTAAGATGATAAGCAATTTCGGGCGAGATTGTGCGGTAGGCAGTATCTTGATCTTTATCTCGGTAATACTAGTGCTACCACTCCTCAAAACACCAAAATTATCAGCGATTAGCGAAAAGATTGATTCTTTAATCGCATTAAAGATTAGATCTCTTTTCAAATTACAACCCAAGAAATCAAAAGTTATCAAGTCAGATGATCTGAATGAAATATCACCCCCTAGAATTCCCTCGAAGATAATTGGAGTGATTATGAAACGATCAAAATCTATTTTTATCATCGCTTTGATAATTACCGCTAGTTCCCTGTGGTCTACCACATCGCTTAAACCTGATATGTTTTTGAAAAATCAGCTGCCAGATAATAGCGAAAGCGGGAAGGCGCTGATGGATGCAGATAAAATATTTGGAGGAATCCAAGCGGTTAGGGTTGTCATTCAATGGGAAGATAACAAGACTGATCCTATACCTATCATTGAGAAAGTTGTCACGGCTATAAAATCTGAAAAACTTTTAAGCGAACCGCTATCGATTATAGATGTCCTCAATTCAGCTCCTTCACTAGGTAAAAAAACATCAATAAATAATCCTATTCTAAAATCGATACCGGATAGATATGTAAGGCCTTTACTTAGAAAGGATCTCAATAAGGCTGTTGTAATTACAAGAGTACAGGATCTGGGTGTTGCCAAATATGCCCCAGTCTACGATAGACTAGAAAGTCAACTTGATCAGATCAATAAGGATTTCCCTGAATTCAAATTTGGGCTTTCTGGGGGTGCTGTCGGTTGGGGGCGTTACGTATATAGAATGGTAAATGATCTTAGCCGAAGTATATCAATTGCCGCGTTTATCATCTTGGTGATGATTACACTGGCTTTCAGATCCTTGAAAATTGGTCTTGTAGCAATGCTTCCCAATCTCTTTCCGCTCCTCATGTGCGCAGCTGTTTTATCGCTTTTCGAATTACCTTTAACTCTTGAAATTATATGTGCATTCACAATTTGTTTGGGCATTGCGGCTGATGACTCAATCCATTTTCTAAGTCAGTTCAAAACTGAACGTGAAAATGGTCATAGTTTAGACAAGTCTCTAGAAAAAAGTTTTCTCCACGTTGGTAAAGTTTTAATCGTAACAACGGCAGTAATGGTCTGTGGTCTTGGAAGCGTTTTTTTAAGTAGCTTACCAATGTATCGTTCATTCACGGCAGTAGCCTGTGGAACTCTGGGCGCTGCGCTCATCGCAGATCTAATTATCCTACCAGCAATTCTAAAAATATTTGATCGTCGCAAAAATATTTAACTTTTTAAAAAGATCAAAGCTCTACACTGGCAACGGCCATCGCAGCCATACCTTCTTCTCTTCCCAAAAAACCTAACTGCTCGTTAGTTGTTGCCTTTATGCCAATTAATTTAGGATCTATACCCAAAGATTGAGAAATATTTTCTTTCATTTCATCAGCATATGGTAAAATTTTCGGTTTTTCTGCAATCAGAGTACTATCAAGATTAATTATTACAGCTCCTAATTCATTAAGTTCGAAGGCAACACGACTTAGGATTTCCAAACTAGAAATTCCTTTTATACTTTCATCGGTCGGTGGG
>JACETS010000076.1 GCA_013911195.1 Verrucomicrobiales bacterium
CTTCGAAAGCTGGAGGGAGTCCTAAATCTCTTCTGGTATCAAGAATTGACGGTCCAGATTTTGAGAATGCTAAACGGTTGATTGATGATGCTATTGCTGTTGAAAAAACTGGGCTATGGGGTAATGCTGTTTTAGATATAGCAAATTTAGCTCAGGAAAAGGGTCAGGCATATATCACTGGAGACAGATGGCTAGAAAATTGTGGAGACTTCTACCACAGGGCAGGCATTCCAGTAATTAATGATAGATTTTCCTCACTTATTCCTGGAGGCTTTCCGTTGGGTGATGACGTCATTCTTTATTTTGGTTGGTACGCAGCAAATGCCCAGGGTCCTTTTGCGAATACTAAATTTAAATTTAAGCGTGGAGCCATTGCTACTCACATTCATTCATATTCGGCAAGTACTCTCCGCACTACCCTTAAGCATTGGTCTGGTCCCTTGGTGGCTAGAGGGGCTTGCGCAGTTTTAGGAAATGTTTACGAACCATTATTACAAATGACTACCTATCTAGATATTTTCAATGCTAGGCTTCTTGCTGGGTTTACTTTTGCTGAATCAGCATGGATCGCAACACCTGTACTTTCGTGGATGCAGGTAATGATTGGAGATCCCCTTTATCAACCATTTAAATCGAATGTAAAGATATCTAAAGATATTGATTATGGTTATAAGGCATTCAAGATGTCCGTCTTAAGTTGGGCTGAAGATGGTGACAAGCTTAAAACACAGCTTGGGTTGGTTTCGAAAGATATTAAAGATGGTTCAATGCTTGAATCTGCAGGCCTACATTTTATGGCTAATAAAGATTATGCCAGTGCAATTGATTTTTTTACTAAAGCTCTCAAGCTTTACGGTGATTCTACAGATCTCCTAAGGGTTAAAATTCATCTAGCTTATTCATTGAGCTATCAGGGTAATAAAAGAGAATCACTTAGAATGCTCGATAAATTATCTAAAGAGTATGATGATTCGATAAAAGGAGATGCCCTTGATTTAATAATTAAAAATATTAAAATCGCAAAATAGAAATTTTAACGGCTTAGATTAGTTTTAAATTTGTTCTTGCGGAGACTCATTAGGCGCCGCTTGAGTTTCTCCTGGATTTTGAATTTGAGGCAAAACATTTGCGACGCGTTCTTTCATCTCTTTTCCAGGTTTAAATTTTACGATTGCTCTAGGGGGAATAACAACATCAGTCCCAGGCTTATTAGGATTTCTTCCAATTTTTTGTTTTGTCTCTTTGACTTGAAAAGATCCAAAGTTTCTAAGAACTACTTCATCGCCAGACGCAAGTGTCTGAGTGATCGTATCTAGTGTCTTTTGAATAACATCAAAAACTTGTTGTTGAGTCATTCCAGTTTCATTACTGATTTTCACCACGAGATCACGCTTTGTAGCCGTTTTCATTAAATTTATTTATCGTCTATTTCTGATGCTTAGATCAGATACTTGTTATTATTTATTAATTGGTTCCAAAATAAAGGAAATATGGGGCTCCAATAGATAACGATGGGAATTCATTTAGCAAAAGAAAAATTACTTTAAAATGCACTTTAATGTTCTAGTAATCTAAAGCCAGTTATCCGCCGTTTTGAAGTGAGTCTTGGCAACTTGTGATAATATTCCCTTCCCATGAGTCTTAACTAGTTGATCCCCAGCATCAATGACCTTCGAAGAGGCCCCTTTTGGTAGCTCTATACCTAATTTTTCGGAGTTTTTATCCATCCAATCGACAAATTGGTTTCTAGCCAATACTGAGGCAGCTGCTACGGCTACATCCTCTTCAGCTTTCGTTCTTTGCTCTAACAGTATTTTTTTACCTTTACTACCTAAAGATGACTCGAGTACTGAGGATTTTGCAAATTGATCACTTAATGCTCTTTGGCATTCAGGTTTTTTTTGGCATAAATTTTCAATACATTTTGCATGCCCCCATGCTAGTAGATTATTGAGGTTTCCAATTCTACTATAAAGTTCGTTGTATTTTTCTGGACTAATTAAAATTATTTCATACTCAATACCGGAACTTTCTTTAATGATTTTAGAGAGTTTTTTAATTTTTGAATCTGAAATCTTTTTAGAATCAGTTATTCCTGCATCAATTAGTGATCGTGCCAGGTCTTTATCTGTGTATGCTCCTGCGATAACGAGAGGCCCAAAAAAATCTCCTTTTCCGCTTTCATCTATCCCGAAGTGGGGTTCAAACATTTTAGGAAAAAGTTGTTCCTCATAATCTAGTTTAGCAAAACCTAAGATCTTAGGTTCGAGTGTAAATTTAACGAATTCTTTAGTGTCTTTACCTTGAATTAAGACTTTTGGGCCTTTTTCATAAACTGTTACGTGCAGTCGATTCTTTTTTGCAGAAAAGATGGCGTAATCTTTATGTTTAAATTCGTAATTTTCCTGTTCTAAGATGTCGCGCAATTGGTTAACCTGAATCTCGTTAATTGGATGCGTGTATGAATTTATCTCTTTTGCCACGTACCGATTTAATCATAAGATTGGCATGTCACAAGAATCGAAATCAAATAAATTAGAAGATCATCCGCTGATGGATGAATCAAAGCCTTTTAGGCTGCTTCTAACCAATTGGTTCTCCGAAAATGCAAAAGATTATCCCTGGCGATCAACCACCAACCCTTATGAGATTCTTGTATCAGAGATCATGTTACAACAGACTCAGGTGGTGACTGTTCTTGATCGAGGATTCTATCGTCGTTGGCTTGAAGCGTTTCCTGACTTTAAACAACTTGCCGAGGCTGAGGAAAGTGAGGTGTTAAGGATGTGGGAAGGTTTAGGTTATTATTCTAGAGCCAGAAATTTACACAGACTGGCAAAGATTGTGGTTTATGAATTAGAAAATCACTTTCCCAAAGACATTGAGGAAATCGAAGCTTTACCGGGCATCGGAAAATATACAGCGGGAGCTATTGCTAGTTTTGCATTCAACTCACCTGTACCCGCAGTAGATGCCAATATAGCTAGGGTTCTTGCAAGGCTTTTTGATTTTCAAGAAAGGGTCGATACATCTATGGGGCAAAAACAAATTTGGAAATGGGCAGCTGATTTGGTTCCGGGTTCAGGAGGGCGGATCTGGAATTCCGCATTAATGGAGCTAGGTCAAACGCTCTGTGGTCCTAGAAAGACATTGTGCAATGAGTGCCCCATTGCTGAGAGTTGTCGTTGCGTTGAACCATTAGGACTTCCTATTAAAAAATTAAAACCAGTGGTTACTAATATTGATGAGCACGTCATTTTAAATATCAGAAATGGGAAGGTTTTACTTGAACAAGAAACAGGTAAGCGTCGCAAAGGAATGTGGAAGTTGCCATCGCGAGACAAAAAAGAGGTAACGAAATTAGATTTAATTACCACTCAGAACTATGGAATCACTCGTTACAAAGTGAAGATGCATATTTATAAATGCAACAATGCCCAATTAAATAAAAATGAGAAATGGTTTAGGCTAGATGAATTAGCTTCATTGCCCGTGCCCTCTCCGTATCGTCGAGCTCTAGAGTTAATCAGAAAAATTTAACTAAATAGAATTAAAAGGATATTCGATGCTAGTTTCATCGTGAAGGATATCGATAATGAATGGTGGATTTATGGTACCTTCTAAAATAGATCGATTTGATATACTGGCTGTATCTCTCTCTACCTCCACATGATTTAGTATAATACCGGCTAAATGAAGGCCTTTATCTCTTATAGCGTTCGCCGTTAAAATTGTTTTATTAAGAGCGCCTAATTTGTTGTCCACAACAATAAGGACATCGGAACAGAGTTCTGCGGCTAAATCTCCAACATAATAATCCGAGGTAATTGGCACTGCCCATCCTCCTGCTCCCTCAATAATAACATTATCATATGAACTCACGAGCTCTTGATGGCACTTCTTAATATTTGTAATATTAATTTCTTTTCCTTCAATTAATGATGCAGCTAAAGGAGCAGCTGGAGTTTTTAAGTGGATAGGGTTAATCAATTCAATGGATGAGGGTTCCGGATAAGATGACTTCAACAATATTTCCGCGTCCTCGCGATCTCCGCAGGAAATTGGTTTAAACCCTACAGCATTTTCACCATTACTGACGATGGCTGAAATTAATAAATTAGAGAAATAAGTTTTTCCGACACCGGTGTCTGTACCGGTAATGAATAGATTGAGAGGTTTTTTCAATTTTTCCTTTAAACTCCGATTTGATTATGAATGGAATCCGCAATCTTAGATGCCTGTGATTCCACATATGCATGATCTTTACCCTCTACAAGAATTCTTATTTTTGGCTCTGTTCCTGAGTATCTAATTAAAACTTGTCCTTCGTTACCAAGGCTTTTTTCGGTTTCCTCAATTAACGGTTTAGCTTCAAGTTCATTTATAGAAATTTTATTACCGATATCTAGATTAATAAGCTTTTGAGGGAATTTTTTTAAGCATTTCCTTAGTTCTGATAATGGTTGATTCATATCAATTACTGCACTGAGTGCTGCAAGTGCAGCTATAATGCCATCGCCTGTGGTGTTATGATCTTTACATATAATATGACCACTAGGCTCACCTCCAAAATTTGAACCTATTTTTTTCATAACCTCCATTACATTACGGTCACCAATATCCGCCCTTTCAACTTTTCCACCATTATTAGATATACATTCATCAAGACCAAAATTACTCATTTTAGTGGCAACTAATGTTTTTGATTGAAGTAAACCTTTACTCAACATGTGACAGCTAATGATGGCCATTAATTCGTCCCCATCTATCGGTTTAGCATTTTCATCACACATCAATATTCTATCAGCATCGCCATCATGAGAAATGCCTATGAACGATTGGTCTTTCTTAACAATTTTCGAAATAACTTCGGGATGTGTACATCCGCAAGCTTCATTTATATTATCTCCATTGGGCGTATTATGATGACAGATTAAATCTGCACCGAGTTGTTCAAGAATCATTGAACTTGATTTAAATGATGCGCCATTTGCAGTATCTAAACTTATTTTGATCCCTTTTAGCGGGCTCGAGCTGTTGTGAGTTTTACTAAAAGACTTTGTAACCTTATCGACGTAAATTTCGATCCCATCTTTCAACCTTTCTACTGTTCCAATTGAATCGGAAATGGGTCGCTCAATGAACTGTTCATCTGAGAGTATACGTTTTTCTAAACTCGCCTCTTGGATTTTTGACAATTTATAACCATCCTTAAAAAAGAATTTGATACCATTATCAGGTGCTGGGTTATGTGAAGCTGAAACAACTACCCCTAGTGAAGCACCAATCTCTTTAACAAGCATGGCTATTGCAGGGGTAGGTACAATACCGGCCAATTTGACGTTTATTCCAGCAGAATTAAATCCCGAAGCAAGAGCACTCTCAATCATGTCCCCACTGCGTCTTGTATCTTTTCCTATGATTACAGATTGTTTTGTTTCAACCTGAGATGTAATCAGTTCTTTGGTAGCGAATTGTGCAAGCCTTAATGCAGATTCAGGGCTTAAATTTTCAATGTTAGCTGTACCTCTGACTCCGTCAGTTCCAAAAAAGTTCATTCTATTTAGTTAAAGATTCTATTTTAAAATACACTATATTTTTTTCAAAAGTCTCAGAGATAAAACTCAGGAATTATTTTCATGTATTTCCTCGTTTTGATTATTTTCTTCTAGTTCTAGAAGAGTGAGAAGGCGTTTTTGAAAAGTTGTTAAATCTAAATCGTGCTCAAGTTTTCCTTGGTGTGCAATTGATATAGAACCGTTCTCCTCAGAGATCATAATTGAAATTGAATCAGACTCCTCGGTGATTCCAATGCCCGCTCGATGTCGCAGTCCGATTCTCCGGTCTGAGATTTCTTTCTGACTCACAGGAAACAAGCATCCAGCACCGAGGATCCTTCCGCCACGAAGAATAATTCCACCATCATGAAGGTCAGTTTTCGGATGGAAAAGGGTAAGAATAAGCTCAGATGAAAACTCTGCATCTATTTGTATTCCAGTTTCGAGGTGAGGTTTAAGCTCAATTTTTCTCTCTATGGCAAAGAGACCTCCATATCTTTTTGCACCGAGTTGTCTGACTGCGTCGCTAAGTTTATCAATAAACTCTTTATCTTTTCCTTCCGAGATAAAAGAAAAAGCCCTACTCCCTAGCTGCGCAAGTATCCTTCTAAGTTCTGGCTGAAAAACTACAATCATCGCCATGGTTAGAAAAAAAGTGACAGCCATGACGAACCACGGAATTAACTTAAGATTAAAGAAAACGGAAGTGACCGTTATTATGATTAAAAGAATGCTGAGAATTAGAAAGAACCTAGACCATTTCTTTGATTTATTTTTTCGAACGATCCAAAAAATTGCCAATATTATAAGTGCCAGTTCTGCAAGTATTGGCCAATTACTAAAAAATTCAATTTTCACGATTTCTAATTATACAGCAGGTCTATAAAAAATGAAGTGATTGGGTATAAGGATTCTTCATTTCAAATTTATTATAGCCTCCGTCATTCGCAAAGCATTGAAATTATCTGAAGAATTATGGACTCTAAAGATGGAAGCTCCTAATTCTCGACAGTATGAGGTAAGAGCTACGGTTGGCCACTCCCTTTCCTTCATTTCATTAGTTTTGAGTATTTTTGAAATGAATGATTTTCTTGAAGCGCCAATCATGATCGGTCTTTCTAAGGACAAAAGATATTTAACAGATTTCAATAAATCTAAATTATGTTTTGTTGTCTTTCCAAATCCAATGCCTGGATCAAAAATAATCCTCTCCTTGTTAATCCCATTTTCTTCACATTTTTTTAACTGCTGAATAAAAAACTTCATGATTTCTCTTACCACATCAGAGTAGGACGGTTTCTCCTGCATATTTTGAGGATTACCGGCCATGTGCATAACGATCAAACCGCAATCAGAGTTGCTTGCAACTTCAAGCATTTTTGGATTGGTAAACCCAGTTATGTCGTTAATAATCTCGGCCCCATTTTTTATCGCCTCTTCGGCAATTTCGGGTTTTGAGGTATCGATTGAAATTAATGTTTCATCTGATTTTCTTGAACAAAAAGATTGGATCGCCGGAATGACTCTATTTAATTCTTCCTCGATTTTCACTTTATCTGCTCCTGGTCTAGTGGATTCACCACCGAAATCAACAATTCGGGCTCCATTTTCTTCAAGCTTAATGGCTTGATTAACAGCTTTTTCTTCAGAATAAAATTTACCTCCATCCGAGAAAGAATCTGGAGTGGTGTTCACAATGCCCATGATGATTCCCTGATCAGTTAGATCAATAATTTCACCTGAAATAGACCACCTCATTGCTGCCTTTGAAGGTTTGAAAATTGCTGGGTGTTGTGACATAATGTAATCTGCAGAGATTTTCTGCTATCTCAACTAATGAAACCCTCGGTCATATTATTGTCTTTTTTTATTTTAATGGTTTTTTCTGCAAAGGCTATTACCCCAGTTGGTTTTTCTAATGACACTGCAGATCAGGTATCTAGAACAGTTGTCCATAAAGATGGTACCTACACAACTACGCAAAAAGATAAAGAGACTAGGACTCTAGTTAGAGAAACTAAAAAAAGAAATAATACCTTAATTATGAGAAGCGAATTTGCTCTTGATGAGTTTGGTAGAGAAAGGAAAGGTAGAGTTTTTGACGGCCAGAATAATCTTCTTTTTATTAGTGAATTTGTTTATGATGGAGATGAGTTAATAGAGGAGAGAGTTTTTGATGCTAAAGGTAAGATGGTTAGAAGGCTCATGTATAAGGTTAAGGTAGTGAGTAAACTTGATGGTCGCTCTCGCCCTGCACTCGTTTCCTATCAGAATGGAAAGCCGATCGGAGATCTCGTTGCCCTCGATGACCCTTCTGTGTTTAGTACCACCTCTAATCATGCTCATTCTTCTGAATCAAAAAAAGAGAGTGGCGGAAATCAGTGGATTCGTTCCAAGGATGGCTCCTTAGTTCGATCACCTTCTGGTGCTGTTCAATTTCCTCGACCTAATGCAGGAAATACTAATTCTGTAAATAATTCGAGACCTGATCCTAAGCCGAAAAGGAAGCTGCGAATTTTTAAACGTAACAAATAATTTAAAGAGATGAAATCTTCTACGGCCCTCGGTTTTGTGATCTTTGCCGCAGTTCCGATGGGTTTAATGTTCTGGAACTTTAAGGCGGTGAAAACTGCCTATTTTGAGCGCTCTGAAGGTTTTGAGTCAATTGAACGAGAGCTAGAAGCATTAAAGCTTACGTCTACACGTTTAGAGGATGTAAATAACAACTTAATGCATCAAATAAGTATTGAGAAAGAGAACGTTGCATCATTGATAAAAGAAAAAGAAGGGCTCGAATTACGATTAGAAAATTATAGGGATTCGGGATCGCCCGATTTAGGTGAGAGAGAATGGACTGCAGATGAACTAAAAGCACGCAAAACAATAGAGGAGCTAGCCGTAAAAATCAGGGAGCTGCCAATCAAGAGAAAGCTAAAATATCGCTATACTAATTGGGAAGTAATGGCTTCTGCGTTTTCTAAAATGCCGGGAATGGCTACAGTTGAAGAGTCTTCATTTCAGTCAAGGGCTTATGCGGCAATGGGTTTTGTGAATCCAGGAACGGATGTTAGATCAAGAACACTTGATTTGTTGAAAGGTCAGCTCGGGGCTGCCATTTATGTTGGGAATGATACCATTTTTTTAAACGAAGATTCTTCAATCGTAAATTCATCTGATGGAAGCGCTCTTGCGATTGAAATCGCTCGTGCATTACAGGATCAGCACTTTGAACTGAATACTTCCCTTGATGATTGGCTTTTTAATGATGATGCGAGGCTTGCACTTTGGGCATTAGCTGCAGGAGATACTAACCTCTTCAAAATTAGGTATCAGTTGCAGAGTAATATTTCATCAACTGGAACAACCCAGGCAGCCACCAGAATGTCTAAGCAGCAGTTCGAGTTAATACCATCATTTATTCGCGAGTATTACCTTTTCCCTTTTTCATTGGGGGATCGTTTTTGTCAGACTCTTTATGATAAAGAGCGATGGCAATCCGTTAATAACGCGATTGCAAGGCCCCCCTTAAGCACCTCACAAATTATACATCCAGAGCTTTTTGGCTCAAATGATGACCCTGACCCTGAAAGATTCAGATGGAACATTAATACTATTGAAATTGATGATGTTAATCCTATATGGAATAATGTTGCTGGCGAACTTGCGATAGCGCTTTTGCTTAATCAAAGTATTTTTTTGGAAAGGATGACTGAATTAGGTCAGCCTGACATTATTAACATGCCAGAATTGGTCTCGAAGGGCATAGAGCATTTTTCAGAAAGAGATGGTTCTATTGCCGCGGCAGGATGGTTAGGGGACAGGTATCTAGTATATCCAAATGGTGAAGGAGAAGGCGGTAAGGACCATATTTTTTGGATGACTAAATGGACAAATAAAAAAGATACCAAAGAATTTTATGATGCTATTATTAAATCTATTCAATTTCGTCGAGGTGTGAAATTAAATCAATCCGATGATGAAATGATTCACAGTGAGTCAGGTGGAAGATACATTTCTATTAAGATTATTGAAGATAACATGGTTCGTATTATAGATGCAGGAGATAAAAAATTTGCTGATAAAATTATTGAAAAATTTGAACCGTCTTCTCCATGAATTTATTAAATGATTGGAAAAAAAATATTATATAGTGGTCGAGTTCAAGGAGTTGGATTCCGTTATGAATGTAAACGAATTGCCATGGGGTTTGAAGTGAATGGCACGGTTAAGAATCTTGAGGATGGGACTGTGAAGTTGTGTGTATTAGGTGATGAGCTAGAGGTACAAGATTTTCTAAAAGAAATATTAATTAACTCCAACTTGTCTCATCATATAATTGATCATCACGAAGAGCAGTTACCTACAGAGGAGTTTGATGATATAAATGGGTTCTCAATTATTTAAATTAAAAGCCATTAGTTGACTACTAAATTGACGAGTTTTCCAGGTACAACGATGATTTTTCTAATATTAAGTCCATCAAGAAAGGGTTTAATTTTTTCAAGATTTTGGCATTGATCCTTAATCTCATCTTCAGAGGCGTCTTTATTAATCGTGGTTTTGTCGCGAAGTTTTCCATTCACTTGGACCACTATTTCAATTTCATCTTCGATTAGATATTTTTCATCGTATTTCGGCCAATCTGATAAAGATAATTCTTTTGAACCGCTCACATTAGGAAATTTAGTCACCAGAATAGAATGTAACTCCTCTGTAATATGCGGAGCAAAAGGGTTCAATAACTGTAGAAAAGTTCTCATTGCGTTCAGTGGTCTTTGTTCAGAGCCAGTGAATGCATTAGTGAACACCATCATTTGAGCGATAGCTGTATTGAAATCCATTGATTCAATGTCAGTTGTCACTTTTTTAATAGTTTCATGGAGGACTTTGAGTTGTTTTTTATCAGGTTCTGTATCGATAATTTTAGGTGTTAATTCCCAAATGCCTTCTTGTGAACTTTCCATAAATAACCTCCAAACTCTTGCTAGAAATCTATGAACGCCCTCAACACCCTTATTACTCCAAGGCTTTACTTGTTCAAGTGGCCCCATGAACATTTCGTAAAGTCTCAGTGAATCGGCACCATATTCTTTGATAACGACATCGGGATTAATAACGTTCCCTCTGCTCTTAGACATTTTCTGACCGTCTTCACCTAGTATCATTCCTTGGTTAATCAACTTTTGGAAAGGCTCATTCGTTCCGACGTAGCCAAGATCATTTAGTACTTTGTGCCAGAATCTTGAGTAAAGTAAGTGAAGTACCGCGTGTTCAGTGCCGCCAACATACAAATCTACGTTCATCCAATAATCATCAGCTTCTTTAGCGATGAATCTATCCGAGTTATGGGGGTCACAATATCTTAAGTAGTACCAACAGGATCCCGCCCATTGTGGCATAGTATTTGTTTCTCTGGCAAAGTCGTCCTTATAAGATATCCAATCATTTGCTTTAGAGAGTGGAGGTTTTGCGTCTCCTGTTGGTTTGAAATCCTCTAAGTCAGGGGCAATGAGTGGTAACTCCGATGAATCTAAT
>JACETS010000077.1 GCA_013911195.1 Verrucomicrobiales bacterium
CAATAATATATATTTAATATAAGTTAAATAATAGATTCAAATTCATGAGATTGTTGTCACTCATTTGTTACTTTAATGTAAAGAATTAAACATTTCCTTTATTGAACAATTAATTTTTATGCAAGAACCGAAAATCCTCGGAATCATACCCGCGCGTTGGGGGTCGACTCGATTTCCTGGAAAACCTCTGCACAACATTGCAGGCAAACCATTAATTCAGCATGTGTGGGAAAGGGCCAAAGAATCTAAATTTCTTGAAAAAGTAATTATTGCTACTGATGACAGTAGAATTAAAGAAGCAGCAGAAAATTTTGGGGCAATTGTTACAATGACATCAAATACTCACCTTTCGGGTACAGACCGAATAGCTGAGGCCATGAAAGAAGAATCGAATTGCACTCATGTTTTAAATATTCAGGGAGACGAACCTTTGATCGACTGCTCACTAATTGATCAATTATGTGAAAAACTTTCAAAAAATTCAGATATCAGCATGATTACTGCAGCAATATCGATCAAAAACGATTTGGATCTTGCAAATCCTAACATAGTGAAGACAATTATAGATAAGTACAATAACGCCATTTACTTCTCGCGAAGCTTGATACCATACCAAACCAGCGAAAACCCGGCGGCTCCTTGCTTCCGGCATAAAGGAATTTACGGATACACTAAAGACTTTCTTCTAAAGTTTGTCCGTTGGGATCCTTCACCCCTAGAACTGGCAGAAAGCTTAGAACAACTTCGAGCTATTGAAAATGGAGAGAAAATTCATGTTGTCATTACTGAAGACGACTCCATAGGTGTGGACACACCGGAACAAGCTTTAATAGTAGAAAATCAAATTCTTAGAAAAAACTAACCGCCTAAATTATGCCGCTAAAAAAATCGAGGAAAACAAAGTTTATATTTGTTACTGGAGGAGTTGTAAGCTCCCTCGGCAAGGGGCTTGCAGCGGCATCACTAGGAACGCTACTAGAAAAAAGAGGTCATAAAGTTCTCCTACAAAAATTTGACCCATATCTCAATGTAGATCCAGGAACCATGAGCCCATTTCAACATGGAGAAGTGTACGTTCTTGATGACGGGGCAGAAACTGATCTTGATTTAGGTCACTACGAACGATTTACAAGTGGCGTTCTATCAAAACTAAACAACCTAACCTCAGGTCAAGTCTACGAAACAGTAATCAAAAAAGAGAGGAAGGGTGATTATTTAGGCAAAACCGTACAAGTCATTCCTCATGTAACCAACGAAATAAAAGGAAGAATTTATGAAGTCGAGAAGCGTATGGACGCTGACATCATCATCACAGAGATTGGAGGCACGGTAGGAGACATTGAGGGCTTACCTTTCCTAGAAGCTCTTCGTCAATTTGTTCAAGAAGTCGGTCCTGACAATGCACTTTTTATCCACGTCACACTCGTTCCATATATCGGTGCCGCTGGAGAGCTCAAAACAAAACCAACACAACAGAGCATCGCAAAACTAAGGGAGATTGGAATACAACCTCAAGTTGTTCTTTTAAGAAGTGAATTACCCGTAGAAGAAGATGCCAGAGATAAAATTTCTATGTTTTGCAATGTGCCCTCCGAGGCTGTTATTGAATGTCGAGACGTTCCTCATTCAATCTATGAATTACCACTTTACCTTCACGAAGAAAAACTCGATGACATTGTCTGTGATCGATTAGGCCTGCCCAAGAAGAAACCTGACCTCAAAGCTTGGCAAGAATTTGTCTGGCATGTCATTGACCCTAGTCACGAAACGAAGATTGCGGTCGTTGGAAAGTACATTGAACTTCAAGACGCATACAAAAGCATCTACGAAGCATTAACGCATGCTGGAGCAGCGAATGATTGCCGAGTTCTTGTCGAAAGAATTGATGCAGAAGATTTAGAAAACATCGAAGACATTGAAGAAAGACTAGATGGTATTGATGGACTTCTAATACCAGGTGGTTTTGGAGACCGAGGAACTGAAGGAAAAATAAATGCCGCTAATTTTGCAAGGACTAGAGGAATACCTTACTTCGGTATTTGTCTAGGCATGCAGATCGCTACAATTGAATTTGCCAGAAACGTTGCAAATCTAGAAGAGGCTAATAGCACTGAATTCGACCAGGGGTCACCTCACCCAGTCATTTGCCTTCTTGAGGAACAAAAGAGTATCACTCATAAAGGCGCTTCGATGAGATTAGGCACATGGGTCTGTGACCTAAAGCCCAAGACAAGATCCTTTGATTTATATAACAGCTCAACTATCAATGAAAGGCATAGACACCGCTATGAGTTTAATAGCGATTATCGAGAAAGACTTGAAAAAGCTGGCCTTATCATTGCTGGAACTTCTCCTGATGGATCTCTAGTCGAAATTATAGAGCTAGATAATCACCCTTTCTACGTGGGAGCACAGTTTCATCCTGAGTTTCTTTCAAAGCCTAATTACTCTCACCCTTTATTTAGAGGGTTTGTAGCCGCAGCACTTTCACGAAGAGTAGGAATTGCAAAGCACCTCGAAAAAAAAGCTTCTCCTAAATAAAATACCAAATAGCTACTAATAATTGGCTTATCTCTCACCAAGCATGACCGTTAAAACAAAGCGGGTCCTGACTCATTTTACGACAGCAATAGCTGTTCTAAGTCATTTTCTTGTTTTTTATATTCCATTCGTTCAAACAAAAAAAGGACTCACTCTTAGAGGAATTGAAGGTACGGTCTTAGAAATTGGCCCTGGAGAAAGAATAAATTCTGGTGACGTTATCGGTAATGCTCTCTTATTTGGCGCTATCGAACTCATCGCGATTTTAGGAATAATTACCTACCTGTTTGTTATTTTTATTGGCAAAAACAAAAAACGTGAAACAGGAACTGGTATATTTATTGGATCACTATTACTTTCTCTTACGGTTGCAGCGATAATGCTTCCAAGAAGCGGTATCAATATTATTGATCACAATAACCAACAGCAATTTATCGAGTTTATCCCTGAAGCAGGATACCCACTTTGGGTGTTTTCATTATTAATTGGAGGGCTCGCCATTCATTTTATTGCAAACTTAAGATGGCATATCATTAGTCAGCGTGACCATTAATTACTAAAAAAAATATTGGACGATAAAATACAGATTGAAGTTATCTTAGGTAATTCGAACTCCCGTTTCTCGGGGGTAACCTCAACAATGTTAAGGGTACTGGAGTATCACAAGCATGAAGTTAATATTGCAGTACTAGGAAAACATCACTTACCAGAGGGTATTAAATCATTATCTTTTTTCGAATGCGCTAAAATATGCAAAAAGCATTTAACCAATGGTAAATATAGAGTCTTCCACGCCAGAAGAAATAATGAGGTGATACAAGCCTTAATCTTAAAAAAAATTTTCAGAGCCAAAATTAAGATTATTTTTACCTCGACCGCGCAAAGAGAGCATACTTGGATTACTCGTTGGCTTATTCGACAGGTTGATTCTCTTGTAGCCACTTGCAGCGGTGCTGCGGCTGTTCTAAAGAGGAGTCCTGATGCCATAATACCTCACGGTGTTAATCCTGAAATATACAAACTCCCAAATAATGGTAAAAAAGCCGAGTGGGATTCTCTTGGTTACTCGGGTGAATACGGCATTGGAATCTTTGCAAGAATTAGAGCCCAGAAAGGCATCGGTATTCTTGTTGATGCAATGATTCCAATCATGAAAGAAAATCCAGCGCCTACAGTTATTATCGCAGGAGAAACAACTCAATCTCATGAAGGATTTGTAAAGAAATTAAAAGAAAAAATCAAAAATGCGGGCCTTGATGATAGAATCATATTTTTGGGTAAAGTTCATTATGACGAGGAGGTACCAAAATTAATGCGAGCTCTTTCTATAGTGACCGCTTTGAGTACTATCGAAGGTTTCGGGTTACCTGTCTTGGAAGCTATGGCCAGCGGGTGTGCCGTTTTAGCATCTAAAACAGGAGCATGGGAAGACATCATTGAGGAGAACGTCCATGGAAAGTTAGTTCCTTGTAACGACACCAAGTCCGCTCACAAAGCACTTAGCAAACTCACTGAAAATTACGTGAATTTAGAAAAAATGGGTATTGATGGTAGAAACAGAGTCATTGAACACTATACGATTGAATCAGAGGCTAAGTCATTGCTTGATTTGTATCAAAGGCAAAACTAACAACAAATTGAGGGTAGACCTCAGCATCTCAACAATGCATGTAGTCTCTGAAAGTTGCTATGTATAATACAAACCGACGCATACAAGGTTTGGATTTGTAATGTAATTCAAAAAAAATAAAAGAATCGCCTTATGCCAGACATAAGTTATAGAATATATCGAAAATAATCACACTCTTATGACCAAAAATATATCACGAAGAAAATTCACTAAAGCCGCAGCAGCTAGCTCGGTCTTTAGCTTAATCCCAGGCAAAGTTTTGGGTGCAAACGAAAAAGTGAACGTCGCTTTCATTGGGTGCGGCGGCCAAGGTGGAGGCATCGCCCATAATGTATACAATACGAAACATGTTAATGCAGTAGCCTTGTGTGATGTGGCAATGGGTACAGGTCATACGGCAGGAACAGAGAAGAAATTCAATGGAGTTCCTAAGTTCAAGGATTTTCGAAAGATGTTTGATAAAATGGGCAAGGAAATTGACGCTGTTACAATCGGCGTTCCTGACCATTCACATTTCCCAATTTCCATGAGAGCAATGAGTGAAGGCATTCACTGCTTTGTGGAAAAACCATTGGCTCACACCTTTCAGGAAATTGAGCTCATGATAGCTGCTGAGAAGAAATATAAAGTTTCCTGTCAAATGGGTAACCAAGGCCACTCAGGGGCCAACTACCACCAGTTCAAGGCATGGAAAGAGGCTGGCGTCATCAAGGATGTCACCAAAATTACCTCCTATATGAATTCAGGAAGACGCTGGCATCCATGGAAGTTTGATAAATGGCAGACAGGAGAAAAAATGCCTAAAGAAATGGATTGGGACACTTGGCTTGGAACTGCCCCTTCCCACCCTTTCAGTAAATACCTACATCCCGGAAACTGGAGAAGTTGGTATGACTATGGTAACGGTGCTTTCGGCGATTGGGGACCACATATTTTAGATACAGCCCATCGCTTTCTAAAGCTCGGCCTTCCCAATAAAATTACTGCTGTCCACCGCGAAGGTGTTCGTAATTTAATCTTCCCAATGGGCTCAACCATCCAGTTTGATTTTCCTGAAAGAGAAAATGAACCAGCCTGCGAGGTTCGTTGGTACGATGGCACTCGCAACAAACCAGACGCTCCAAAAGAATTAGAAGAGGGACGTCGTCTCGAAAATAACGGAAAGGTTATTTATGGTAAGGATCTAACATTCAAAGGAACTTCACATGGTAGTCCTTTAAGAATCATCCCTGAAGATAAGATGAAAGATATGGGGAGCAGCCTTCCAAAATTTGGTGGCGGATCCAATCACTACCTTAACTTTGTTCTAGGGGCAAAAGGAGAGGAAAAGACCAGATCACCTTTCCATATTTCTGGAGTTTTAAGTCAAGTGTTCTGCCTTGGTGTAATTGCTCAGAGACTAGGTGGTGAACTAAATTTTGACCTTAATACCAGAAGAATCACTAACAATAAGGTTGCTGACGCTCTACTTGAGGGCCCTCCTCCACGCAAAGGCTGGGAAGAATACTACAAAGTATAATTAGTATTTCTTATTATTCTCCTATTCGGAAAAGGTTCTTTTCTGAACGAATATAAATAGCACCTTCGCTGATACCGAAAGAGGCGAGGGTTCTTTCGCCTATTTTATTTTCTGCAATAACCTCAAACTTCCTACCCGCTTTAATGACGGTGGTCGTACCCTGTTCGTCTAAGAAATAGATTTTACCGTCAAAGTGAACAGGAGATGCTGATATAGGCCCTGCTGTTCTCTCCTGCCATATAATCTCACCTGTCATAGGCTCGACGCAGGTTGCGATGCCTCCATCGGAAATAAAATAAAGCAGATCATCTACGATCATGAAAGATGGTGTATTAGGTGCTCGCTTCGTAATCTCCCATTCAACGTGAGACTCAGTCACGTTACCTTTGGATTTCTCATCCACTCTAATTCCTAGAAGGTGAGCCCTTTCATATCCAGTCCCTACGTAAATCATATTCTTATAAACCCCTGGCTTAGGAATTACTGACCAACCACCATAGTCAACACTCCATAACTCTTCTCCCGTTTTAGAATCATATGAGAAAACAGCACCGCTGGCTGGACTAATTATTTGAGATCTTCCACCCATATTAATGAAAGTAGGAGTACTAAAGGAAAATTTTCTGGCCTGTCGGGTTTCTGATCTGGACTTTTTCCAAATAACCTTGCCTGTATTTTTATCAAGGGCTACCACAAAAGGATTGGTCAAGGCATCAGCACTATAAAAGAAAAGATCATCAACAATGATTGGAGTTCCTCCATTTCCATGAAGAGGATCATATTTAAGTTCATCGTTCTTCCAAATAACTTCACCCTGCAGATTCAGGCAGGCTGATCCCATATGTCCAAAGTGGACATAGACCCTCTCGTTCTCTACTATAGCCGTTGGACTAGCATGTGAGTTTTTTTGGTGAATGGGTCTCTTTAAAGGTTTTTGATCAAATACTTTTGTATCCCAAAGCTTTTTGCCATTATTAGCACTATAGCAGATCACTCGAAGCTCCCTATGAACATCAGCAGCATCTTGATTATCTCCTTCAGCTACTGCGGAAGTTAGATAAATTTTATCAGCTGAAATAACAGGCGATGACCATCCTTTACCAGGGACAGGGACTTTCCACTTTATATTTTCAGTGTCACTCCATTTTAAAGGAATAGATTTGACTCTCACGTGACCATCTTCGGTAGGACCACGAAATTTAGTCCATTCTTTTGCCAAACAAAAAGCTGATAATAAAACCAATATAAATGAGCTAGAAATAAAAATTCTCATACCCTCTATTTAAATCAGACCAAAGAGCACTTCAATAATTGTTATATTTAAATTTAAATTGATGTGTTTATTTATCTGTCTCAGAATACTGCTTAAATCATTTATGTATTCTCATTAAAATGGAAAAAGACACAAATTTTGAACACTTAGAAGGACTAATCGCCGCCACCTTCACTCCATTTCATGAAGATGGTCAAATCAATCTTGAACCAATACCGGCCATGGTCGAGCACTTATCTAAGTGCTCAATTAAGGGCATTTTTATTAATGGCACCACAGGCGAAGGCCCGTCTCTAACGGAGGAAGAGAGAATTACACTCGCCGAATCTTTTGTTTCAGAGGCAAAAAAACATAACATGAAAAGCATAATTCATGTGGGCCACGAAAGCTTACAAAGCGCGTCTGCGTTTGCTGCTCATGCTAATCAAATCGGAGCAAACTGCATCTCTGCGGTTCCTACTTCTTACTTTAAGCCATCCAGCCTTAACACTTTGGTTGAGCATCTCTCCGCGATCACTTCAAATGCTCCTGATCTGCCATTCTATTATTATCACATCCCTAGGATGAACAGCGTACAGTTCGATATGCTCGGTTTACTTGAAATTGCAGAAAGAGAAATTCCAAATCTAGTTGGAATTAAATACACAGCAGCCGAGCTTTCAGCTTTCGTTGAGTGTAAACAATTCAAGTCAGGAAAATATAATATGCTTTTTGGAGCTGATGAAATGCTGTTAGCGGGTCTTTCAATGGGCGCAGACGGCGCCGTAGGATCAACCTATAATTTCATGGCTCCCATTTATAATTCAATCATAGAGAAGTATAAGGAAGGAAACCTTAAGGCCGCGCAAGAACTTCAGGCCAAGGCAGCAGAACTAATCCGTATTATCACAGGACCAACTGGAATGACTGGATTGAAAGTTGCCATGCGCCTTGCGGGCTTCGATTGTGGACCTCACAGGCTACCTCTTAAAACACCTTCACCTGGCATCGTTGAGGAAATGCGCAATCGATTAGAAGCGGCTGGTTTTTTCAACTGGACCTCTCCTTCCGATTAAAAATAAAATAAACTGCAAACGACGCCTTGATTAGTTACCTCACTATCTTTAGCGCCTGTGCACCAGTATTTATTATTATCGCTGCAGGTTACGCTTGCCGTAGACTGCACTTGGTTAATAAAGAATCAGATAAGTCACTCGTTAAGTTGACTTTAAATATTTTATTTCCCGCCTTCATCATAGATCACATTCTCGGAAACGAAAAACTATCCAGCGTTTCAGAGATCGGAGTAGCCGCAAGCACCGGATTCATTTCATTAATCCTAGGAATCTGCCTTTGTTATTTTATTTCAGGCATTTTGAAAACAAAAGGTGAGCAAAGAAGGGCCTTTGCAGTGACCACCGGTCTACAAAATTATGGATTCATTCCTATCCCTATCGTTCTCGCTCTCTACCCAGACTCCTACGTTATTGTCGGTGTACTTTTAATGCATTCTGTAGGCGTCGAGTTAGCGCTCTGGACAGCTGGAGTCATGATACTAAGTGGAAAACGAACTAGCATATGGAGTAGACTCCTCAACGTTCCTCTCATAACTACGGTCATTTGTTTAATAATAAATTTCCTAGGCCTAGGAATTGAAGTGCATGGAAAACTCGAAGGCACTTGTAACATGCTTGGAAACTGCGCAGTCCCACTTAGTCTTCTCTTAATTGGTGCAACGATTAACGATTTAATTCACGAATCTGAAGAAAAAATCTTTAATCAGCAAAGGTCTGCCGAAGCAATCTTGGCTATCGGCCTAAGAATGCTAACCATACCGATACTAATTTTACTTTATGCTAAATTCTCACAAATTTCTCCCGAATTAAAAAAGGTTCTGGTCATTCAAGCTGCGATGCCCGCAGCTGTATTTCCAATTATTCTCACTAAAGAGTATGGCGGCGATACAAATACATCAGTCAGAATTGTAATTGTTACCACCTTACTTTCAGTAATCACTATTCCCCCAGCTATTGTATTTGGACTATGGTTTGTGGGTATCAGTAATTAATAAGACAGATCTTTTCATCTGATTCTATTTTAGATAAAATGGAAATCTGTTTCAGTATTTCTCTTCCAGTATAATAATCACTATTCTATAATTAAGTGCATGATTCGTTTGTTCATTATTCTTTTAGTGTTTGCATTAGCCAATAATGCAAAAGCGAATTCCTCAAGGCCAAATATCATTCTAATTATGTGTGACGACCTAGGCTGGGGAGACGTTGGTTTCAACGGGAATAAAATAATTAAAACTCCGAACCTAGACTCAATGGCTAATTCGGGTATTAAATTTGATCGATTTTATGCAGCTGCTCCGGTCTGTTCTCCAACTCGAGGAAGTGTACTAACTGGCAGGCACCCTTTCCGTTACGGCATTTACTACGCCAACACCGGTCACATGAAAAAAAAGGAATTAACCATTGCCGAAATCATGAAAACCAAAGGCTACAGGACAGGGCATTTTGGGAAATGGCACCTTGGAACATTGACCACAAAAATAAAAGATGCTAATCGCGGAGGACCAAAAGGTGCAAAGCATTACTCACCGCCTCAACAGAACGGCTTTGACATCTGTTTCTCTACCGAATCAAAAGTACCAACTTGGGACCCTATGCTTGTTCCCAGAAAATTCAGCAATGGGTCCAGCAGAAGAAAGTGGTGGAATCCAGTCACGGACCCTAAAAACGCTGAATATTATGGCACTCACTATTGGGATCAAAATGGTAAGGCAGTCACAGAAAATCTAACAGGAAGTAATTCCAGAATCATTATGGATAGAGCCATTCCCTTCATGAAGAGTTCATTGAAATCCAAGTCTCCTTTCTTCACGGTCATCTGGTTCCATACGCCTCACTTACCCGTTATCGCTGGACCAAAATATACCAAAATGTACCAATCCTATTCAAAGTATCAGCAACATTATTTTGGTTGCATAACCGCCATGGACGAGCAAATAGGACGACTACGGAAAACATTAAAAGAAGAAGACGCACATAGAAATACTATGATTTGGTTCTGCTCAGACAATGGCCCAGAGGGAAACGAATCAGCACCCGGAAAGACGGGAGGGTTTAGAGGAAGAAAAAGAAGCCTATATGAAGGGGGAATTAGAGTTCCTGCATTACTCGAATGGCCGGCAAAAATCACTAAAAGAAATACTATCAACTGCCCTGCAGGAACTATTGATTACCTGCCCACTATACTTTCGTCACTTGACATTAAGCTTCCTGACCAACGTCCAATAGATGGCATTAATTTAATCCCCATAATCACAAATAAGGGCAAGTCTCGTGGTAAAGCCATCGGTTTTCAAAGCAACTCAGTGGCATCACTGATCACTGATCGCTATAAGATTATATTGAAAAAGAAAAATAATACTTTCGAGCTATACGATATACTCAATGACCCATTCGAAAAAAATGACATTGCTTTAAGTATGGTCGATAAAGCGTCGGAGCTTAAAGCCGAATTAAACAAATGGATAGCATCATGTTCTGAAAGCGACCAAGGTAAAGATTATCCAAAAATCACAGGTCAATAGATAATGAAAAAATTCAATCAAAAAATACAAGCCTTCTTCTTTCTATTTTTTCTTTCTCTGATTGTAAATTCTTCTTCTGAGGAAACTAATAGACTCTACGAAATAAGATTAGATCCAAAAGGATGGGGCAATGCCTCCCCACAAGACATCAAAGCGGTTCTTTATTCGACTTGTGATTCGATTCACAAGCACTTTGGACCCTTGAAGGAAAAAGAGCCTTTAAGAGTGGTGCGAGATAAATCCGGACCGATCGTTTTATTTAAAAGAAATCCAAACGGCGAAATTATAATCAAATTGAACACAGGCGATCGTTTCTGGTGTCAATACGCTTATCAGATGGCACATGAATTCTGTCATGTGCTATGTCGATTTAAAAATGGAAGCCAAACCAATCTGTGGTTTGAAGAATCTCTCTGTGAGATGGCTTCAATGTTTGCTCTAAAATCGATGGCAAAGACATGGAAAACTAATCCTCCATATTCTAACTGGAAATCCTATGCATCAGCTATCGATGACTATTTAG